>CAZMHW010000213.1:0-6561 GCA_964566105.1 uncultured Akkermansia sp. | reverse complement strand
CATTACTACATGGCTCCTTATGGTGGAACATTTGTAGCCAGTGTTCCTACGTCTACCTATAAGCCTGCAGGTCCCGGCACATACACCCATGTTTTAATAGACGGTGTGAATGGATGTGAAGCGGTAAATACCTTTACCATTGGCTCTACATCGGGAATTCCCACCTTTGATCTCAGCTGCGGTCAGAATTTTACGCTTGGCTGTGGCTCCAAGAGTGTTACAATCATTCAGATTTCAAACGCAAGCACCTTTCCCGCTGGTGGTGCCTTATCTTATACTCTGGTTGGCCCCACTACTTCAAGTATGATTTCTTCGGGCACGCTGAGTAACGCGACTTCTTATTCCGTAAACGTTGCCGGGGCATGGACGGCAGTGGTAAGAGACAATGTAACCCTCTGTGAATCCCGTGTGCCGGTGTCTGTTATTCAGAATACCCTGGTACCAATTCCTACTGTTATTGTTCCAAATCAAATTCTCAATTGTACTGTTGCCCGAACCAGGCTGCAGGCTATAAGTCCCTCACAGTTTATTAGCTTTAGCTGGACTTCTTCTAACGGATTGAGCAACAACGGCGACACTCTTTGCGTGACTTCACAAACAAACTCTCCGTACAACATTTATCTTGATTCTTACACCTTGACCTGTAAAGATGATAACAACCTGTGTACAAGCGATACTGTCATATCAATTTATCAGAACATCTTTACTCCGTCAGCAATTATCTCTGCTGGGGCAAGTCCCGCTGTTTTAACGTGCACACACCCCACACTGGTTCTTACTAACAGCGCTACAACAGGTATTCCTTCCTGGACCGGTTTCAATACAAATCTTCCCGTGGTTGCCCATTTATGGAAAGGTCCGCAACCCCTCAGCCCGGCTTCTTACACCGCTACTTACCTTGCAAGCGCTTCCGGATTTTATACACTTGCCGTGACGGATCAAAATAATGGATGTAAAGCACATACAAGTATCCCGGTTTTTGACGGCAAAAATTATCCCGTAGTTAATTACCCGAATGGGCCGGTTCCGTTTTGTATCAATCCAACCCTTAGTATCGTTTCTATTTATGCTAATGTTTCAGGAAACGCAGGAGCATATTCGTATCAGTGGACAGGGCCCGCGGGTTCAATCGTTAACTACGCCACTTCTTACGCGGCAAGTGCTAATGCGTTGGGTATCTACAGTGTGGTGGTTACTAATACGGCAAGTGGCTGTTCTACTCTTGGTCAGGTAATTGTAAGTAGCTGCATTACGGGGCTTCCGAAAAAAACAACCGAGAATACCAGCATCAACATATCTCCTAATCCTTCCTCTAATTATTACAAAATAGATTCTGATCAGGAATTAAACACCCTCAAAATAAAAATTTACAATAGTCTGGGAGCTTTGATTCAAGAGGGTGAGATGCCGGAAGACCACATTCTCGACTTATCAAAACATCCTGCGGGAATTTATGTTCTGTCCCTTCAGTCGGATAATGCTCTTGTGCACATTTCCCGCTTAATTAAGGAGTAGTTTTATAGCAGCATACCCAACCTTCACCCCCGCAATAGTGTATAGTTCAGTAAGGGATACCACTGAAAATTGGAGTTATATCCTTTTGAATGGCCAGCTAGTCAAAAAACAAAACCTGTTTTCGAATAGAACGGAAATAAATATTCTAAACGAACTGAGTGGTGTATATTTTGTTCAGGTGAAAGAAGATAACAAATTGATCTTGAGCACTAAGATCCTTAAAGAATAATCTCTTATCCAAATCATATATAAAAGTAAGCCCTGCCCGCGCGGGGCTTTTTTGTATATTTACTTCTCAAACCCGAAAAACATGAAAAAACTGTTCTTCTTATTCAGCTTCTGCGGAGCGTTATTCTCTGCGAAATCACAGCAAACAATTATTAATAACTTCACCGTTTGTGCAGGAACTACCACTATTATAAGTCCGAATGTGGGAGGTCTTATTAACCCGACTTATTCACTTATGCCCGGCCAAATTGCGTCTTCCGGTTCAACTTTTGTAATTAATCCAACAAAGGCCAATTCCGTTTTTACTGTATTTGTTACAGGTTTAAATAGTCAAAGTGTGAGCATCACAAAAATGGTCATTTTTAATTTCTCTGTAACTCCCAGCAATACTCTTTCTCTTCAGTTAACACAAGCAACTTGCGGTAGCACGTTTGTAACAGTAAATTCCACCGTTACCAGTTGGTCCTCCAGTCAACCCACAATTACCTGGAGTCCGATACCCAATTCTATAGCCGGGAGTTCTGCGACGTATTCTGTTCCTTATCCATCTCCTCTCACCGTCACCTTGAGTTCAACAGACTACTTAGGATGCGTAACCAGCGCAACAGCCCTGATTCAGGAAGCACCTCCCACTCCAACTTTTACTTTAAATAATTTAACAGGCACTTACAGTATTACCTGTCAACACCCTGCCATTAATCTGGCGGCAAGCAGCAATTACTCTTATTACGGTAATATTTTAAATTATTTCTGGGCAAGCAGCACTGCAACATTTAATACAAATACAATCAATGTTACGAGTCCAGGTAATTATACCCTTGTAGTTTCTGACCCACTTACAAATTGCGCAAACAGTCAGGTAGTCGGAATTGGCATTAATACACTTACTCCAACTTCCGTCTTTACCCCTTCATTCCAAAATATAACCTGTAACTTAACAAGCATCGCTTCGGTTACTACTCTGTCATCACCTTCAGTTAACATCACTCAAAATATCATGTCACCCCTTGGCGGAACTTATACGGCCCTTTCCTATACCACCAGTTATCTGCCCATGTCGCCTGGCATCTACACGTATTGCGTTATTAATAATATAAACGGCTGTAGCACCTGCAAAACATTCACTGTGGCAAGTAATCAGGGGTTTCCTACATTTAGTGTAACATCGGTGAATAATTTTTCATTAGGTTGTAACACCAAAAGTGTGGACGTAATCAACTTTATAAATGGTAATACAAGTCCCGCTGGGGGACCTACTTCGTATACCCTGCTTAACCCCGGATCGGCCAGTACAACTCCTTCCGGTCCTTTGAGCCTCTTTACCACCTACACGGTAAATATTCCTGGCACCTATACAGCTGTGATCAAAGATAATTCCAGTCAATGTGAAAGCCGGGTCCCTTTTACTGTGATTATGAATACAGTGGCCCCTAACATAAGTGCCATCGTACCCATTCAGATTTTAAATTGCACGAATGTATCCACCACACTTACAGGTCAGAGTCTAACTCAGAATGTTAGCTATAGTTGGTATTTTGCAGGGAGTCCGGGAAATTTACCTGGGAACGTTATAACTGTTTCAAGTAATACCGCCTCCCCAACTCAAACACTCGTTAATACCTACACCTTAACAATTACAGACAATAGCAGTACCTGCAGGAGTTCTTCTGTTATTCCAATTTTTCAAAATACATTTCGTCCCCGCGCTTTAATAAATTCAGGCATGACAAATCCAGCTCTCACCTGTCTCCATCCAACCCTCATACTCACGAACGTAAGCACAACAGGCATCCCTTCTTCAATAGGATTTCCGACAAACCAACCGGTAATTGGTTACAACTGGTCTGGTCCAAGCCCACAAACTCCCCTCCAGAATGGTTCTACTTACCTGGCAACGGTTCCGGGTGTTTACACACTTGTTGCAAAGGACCTTAATAACGGTTGCACTTCTCAAACAACCGCAATCGTTTCAGATAACCGCATTTATCCGAGTGTTAGCTCAACTCCCGGGCCTTTTACCATATCCTGCCCAGGGAATTTTGTAACAATCTCTCCAATCATAAATGGACCGCTCACCGGTTTAACATACAGTTGGACAGCACCCTCTAACGCTACTACAACAGGAGTCATTAATTCACCCACACTTATAACCAACACACCAGGCACTTACACCCTTGCTGTTACAAACACGTTAACCAGTTGCACGACAACAGTTACGCTTGCTGTATTTGCATGTGTTGGGCTGGAAGATAACAGTAATTCAAATTCATTTATCTACACCTATCCTAATCCGGGAAACGGAATTTATACACTTGTAACAGATAATTATAACACAGAACAGCATTTAGAAATTTACAATGCCAATGGTAAACTTATCAAAAGTCAAATTTTAACCCCGGAAACAAACATCATCGATCTGCAACAAGAAAGTAACGGCATTTATCTTTTGCGCGTCACGCAAGGCTTTAAACTCCTTCACAGTGGGAAAATTGTTAAAGAGTAGATTTTTTCCAACTACTTTAAAAGCCTTCTTGTAATGCAAGAAGGCTTTTTTATTTAAACGTTAAATTGTTTTGGCAGAACAGCAGAAAAAACTAAATTTACTTTAACCCTTAAAAAAATAAACTATGAAAAAAATTTACCTTGTTTTACTTGCCCTTCTGTCCTTTGATTTTTTAACCTACGGTCAGGCCACGCTTTACACCGAAGCTCCATTGTTTGACGGTGGTACTTCTTCCAACCGTGCTCCAAACGGCACATCTGCTCATGCCTACATGAGAGCCTGCGCACTTGTTTTACAAACGGACCTCACAAACATTCCCGCCAACACACCCATCACTTCTTTTGGTTTTACGCTCAATACCGGGACCAACTTAACCGCGGTTACCGGAAATTTTACACTTTATCTCGAGAATACTTCGGATGTAACCTTTAGTAAAAGTACAACCTTTGCCACAGCCATAACAGGTATGACTCAGGTATACGGCAGTGTGATGACAGTTCCCACAACAGCCACGAGCAGCTCTGTCACCATTACACTTACCGCACCATTTACCTATACAGGTGGTGGCTTGTACGTGGCATACGACTGGGCCTCTACCGGACCATTTGACTTAACTGCTGCGGTTTACCGCTGCAATTATCTGGGCCTAACCGTGGGTTGTGCTACCGGTGCCTCTGCAAGCACTCCTCCTACAACTTTAGGAACATCCAATTTCAGACCCTGTTTTCTGTTCGGAACTGCGAATACCTTTACCAACGATATCCAGATTCTGGGAATGGAAGCACCCGGGAGAGTTGCTACTGTGTTAAATACCGGACACATTATTAAAGCAACGGTAAAAAACGGAAGCAATATGACCCAGAATAATATTGCTGTTAATCTCAATGTGGGAGGGGCAAATCCTTTTACCAATACTCAAAGCATCACCAGTTTAACGGCGGGAGCTACCACTACCGTTTCTTTTAGCTCATTTAATCCGATGATTCCTGGCGCCAACTCCATTTCCGTTTCAGTTGCGTCTGACCAAAACAACAGTAATAATCAAAACGTATATTCACAGAGTGTCACCTGTAATGAATGGGCTCAGAACCCTGCCACCGGGAATTACACCAACGCTGTTGGTTTTGGCACCGGTTCAGGAATTATTGCCTGCGCCTACCTTAATCCTGTAACCTCTACCCTCACCGGACTAAGATGCTCTATCAGTTCTAACACGCCGGCAGTTGGTAATCAAACCTGGGGAGTGTTGTTAACTTCAGCCGGAGTCATAGTGGCTACAACAAACACCATCACTATTACCAACGCCATGCTGAATACCTTTCAAACTCTTAGTTTTGCCAGTCCACAAAATCTCACACCAAACACCCAATATTACCTTGGTTTTGCACAACCCGCCAATACAACCGCTTATTATCCGGCAGGAGCATTAACTTACAGCTATGTTCCACAAACATTGTATTCAACAACGCTGCTCGGTGGAGGTACACTTACTCCTTTAACTCAAAATCTGGGTTATTTTGGTATTGAAGCTATTTTAGGGCATACGGCTAACGTGAGTGTTGTAAGTTCCGCTTCGGTTATTTGTACAGGAACCTGTGTGAATCTTACAGCTCAGGGTACAACCAGTTATACATGGAATACAGGAAGTACTAGTCCAAGCATCAGCATCTGTCCTTCTGTTACAACCACTTACTCCGTTATCGCGTCCAATACCATGGGATGTAATTCTTCAGCCGCAGTTACACTTACTGTGAATCCTCTGCCTAATGTAACCGCAGCAAGCAATCATACTTCCGTTTGTCTTGGAAATACGGTTTCTCTGGTGGCAACAGGTGCAAGCACTTACAGCTGGACACAGGGGCCAGTTACCTCGACCTTTGTGGACACACCGACTCAAACAACCACCTATACCGTAACCGGTACAAGCGCTGCGGGCTGTTCCAATTCCAACACAGTAGATGTCGTTGTAAATTCATTCACTCCCGGTATTACGGCGCCATTTAATATTTGTGCCGGCAACCAGGCAAATATCAATGCTACCGGTGGAGCCGGAACATCTTATACCTGGAGCACCAATTTCACCGGATTTGCCAGTATTACCGTAACACCCGCCATTACAACCACCTACTCGGTTAATTCCATTGGTCCAAACGGTTGTCTCGGTTCAAATGCTACAACTGTTACAGTGAATCCTAATCCTACGGTAACAGCCTCCGCGCAAAGAACAGTGATGTGCAAAGGCGAAACAAACACCTTAACCGCTTCAGGTGCCAACACTTATTCCTGGAGTAACAACAACTCAGGAAGTTCTGTAG
>CAZMHW010000212.1:0-6564 GCA_964566105.1 uncultured Akkermansia sp. | reverse complement strand
ACTGTAAGTCTGGGAGCCTTAAAGTATTTTATCTTAAAAGTAGATCCTAAAAAGAAAATGCTTTTTGACCCTAAAGAGAGTATTGATTTTAACGGGCACACCGGACCTTTTATTCAGTATACCTACGCACGGATAAAGTCTGTTCTGAGAAAAGCGGAACTTGATTTTACTACCAACAATTCAGAGGTGCAACTCAACGCCCTGGAAAAGGAGATCATTAAATTCATTTACGATTTCCCTGCTGTTGTGGATGAAGCCGGTAAAGGTTACAGTCCTGCCGTGGTTGCCAATTACGTTTACGAACTCACCAAATTATTCAACCGTTTTTACCACGAATTTTCCATTCTGAAAGAAGAAAACGAAAGTGTTAAGAAATTCAGACTACAGCTTTCGCAAACCTGCGCGCAGGCCATTGCCAACGCCATGAATCTATTGGGAATTAAAGTGCCGGAAAGAATGTAAACTCTAGTACGCGCTTTTTGCCGTTTTGGTTCCTGGAAAAAGTTGGAACATTTTAGGATCCAACTTTCCGGGTTTTATTTCCGTCGCTACACTTTCCATGGTGAACTCAGGGTCTTCAATAATTGTTTTTAAAGGAATCGCGTTGGTACGGGAAACATAATTGTAATAATTTCCATACTGGTGTTTGGTAAATAACTTAGAATCTACTTTTAATTTGGAGCTGTAATAAAATTTCTGAACACCGCTTCCGCAGGTGAGGATCAACTCATCACAAACATAGCCCAGAATGGTAGTCACGTTCTTGTTTATCTTCGCGCTTAGCACCTGATCGTCGTGTTCCGCAGCATTGTTCCAGAAAACAGTATCCGAACTCGCCATCTTGTTATAAATGCGGTTCTCTTTGTTAATGTAGAGCTGCCATTGCGCAAACATACCGTTGGTCACCGTTTTATAGTCTCCACCTTTAATAAAATAATTGTGCACTTTGCCCAACATGTTCGCCAGACGTTTGTCTTCCAGTTTGGGGTTTTTACTCTTATACGTATTGGTATATACCACTTCTCCTTCAAAAGGAGCCACTGCTGTTTGAGCAAAAATTCCGGAAAGGCTTACAAAAAAGGCAATTACAAAAATCTTCAGTCGGATCATATGATTAATTTTGTCCTCAAGTTACAACAGTTTCTTTTCTCTACCAAAAAATTATAATTGCCTTTTTATCAGGTCGGGTTATGCCTGTGCCGCTTTCATTTTGCGTTTTAATATAAGCGAACACACAAGTGTCACCAAAACACCCACGGGCAGAATTTCCATATACGTAATGAGCATAAATGAAAAAGGATTCGCGTACCATTTCCTGGCATCGGCTAACTGTGAAGCCTTTGTAGCCAGCTCTGCCGGACTTAAACCGCCTTCCGCGGCCTCCTTCATTACGTGCGCCGCGTATTTATCCATAAAGTCCGGTAAAAAGAAATAATACTCCACCATCCAGCCCAACACATAAAGCGTGGAAGCAATAAGGGAAATGAGGAATCCCGTTTTAAAAGCCTTTCCAAACGTAATGGTTCCGTCACCATATTTATCACGGGCGTTTTTTATACCCACAAACACCAGCGAAAATGCCAGGAGCATAGAGGCATAACCCAGCAGCATGCTCGAACTGAAATTAACGTCGTTATAGCACTTAAGCATGCCATACATCATAAAACTGGTTACCAGTGCCCCGGAAATTAATCCACAAACTAGAATGTTCTTTTTCATGTTATTTTTTTATTGATTATGGTGCAAAGTTGAGCCGTATTTTGTCGTTTTCCCTCATACTTTCGGGTGATTTTAAAACGAATTTTGCTTTTCACCCAAAAGTACTATTCAATGATACTCAAACGTTTAGCCTTTTCAACAGCCTGAGTCCGCCGTTTTACATCCAGTTTTTCAAATATTTTTGAAGAGTGTGTCTTAATTGTATTGAGAGATACAAAAAGCTGTGTGGCAATTTCCTGGTTACTCATTCCTTTCGACATGAGTTGTAACACCTCAACCTCCCTTTTACTTAAACCCAGTTTTTCAAGCTCCCGTTCATTGAGCACAAAGTCTTTTTGATGAAGTAGCACTTCTTTTTCAACAACCCGCGTTTCCACTTTTGGTTTGGTCAATTTAAATGCCAGCCAGATTCCCAAACCTGTAAAAATCAGGGCTATTGCTCCAATGTAAACTTCAAACGAATGATCAATGATGACAAAACGTAATTCCAGCCATTTCAGTAAAAACAGAAGCAAGGCCAGGGAGATCCCATAAAGATATGCCTGTTTATTTTTTAATAAGAAACTATTCATGCTACAGTGGACTGTCCCGTTTTGTAAAGAGCTAATTTAATTAAAGTCCTTTAAAGCTAAAAAATTGTCCATCATTTAAAAAAGGCTAATTTTGTTTGATTCAGGTTAGAAATGAGCTCAGGTCTGCTATTAACTATTACACACACTCTGCCAGGCGAGTTCGACATCGTTTACAAGGCACTTCTGGATTTTAAAAAGTTCGGTGAATTACATCCTTACATGAAAGAAGTGACTGTAATGGAAGATAAAAGTCCGGAGTTTATAGAATACCTTGTAAAAGAAGAGATTTATTTTTTTGGATTTATAAAAAACCATCCCATGTACACAGCCAGAGTGATGGAAGTAGAGAAAAACAAACACATCCGTTACACGTCTCCGGTGAAGAAGAATATTTTTCTTACCGTCGACTTCACGTTCTCTAGAGCTGGTAACGGGGCGTTGCTCGTGCAGGAAGAAATCAAACTGGTATCAAACAAACTCATAGGAACTGTTTTCTTAAACATTTTGAAAAAAGCACACCTGCAGTTTTTTGAGAACCTGCGCCGTTTATTGCACAACAGTATTGAGGATCATAAATTTTAGAAACATGGCGGAAGAACTCAATTACCTTGAAAAAAACCGGAATTCCTGGAATCGCAGAACTGAGTATCACCTGAATTCTGAGTTTTACGATGTAAAGGGATTTCTGGAAGGAAAAAATTCGCTCAATGCCTTTGAATTGGATTTATTGGGAGATGTTAAGAATAAAAGCATCTTACATTTGCAGTGTCATTTTGGTCAGGACACCTTGTCGCTGGCCCGTTTAGGAGCCGAAGTGACAGGCATGGATCTCTCAGACAAGGCGATAGACAACGCCAGACTTCTGGCTGTTAAAACAAATCTAAAAGCTGAATTCATTTGCTGCGACGTATACGACTTACCTCAACATCTGGATAAACATTACGACATGGTATTTACAAGTTACGGCACCATTGGCTGGTTACCCGATCTTGATAAATGGGCGGCCATTGTTTCCCGCTACCTGAAACCTGGTGGTAAATTTGTGTTTGTAGAATTTCATCCTGTCGTGTGGATGTTTGATGATCAGTTCGAAAAAGTTGCCTACAATTATTTTAATACCGGACCGATCATCGAAACAGAAAGCGGCACCTACGCCGATAGAAACGCCCCGATTAATCAGGAGTATGTAGGCTGGAATCACCCCACCAGCGAGGTATTGACAGCACTCTTAAAAAGTGGACTTAGACTCGAATCCTTTCAGGAATTTGATTACTCTCCCTACAATTGTTTTAGGGAAACTATAGAATTTGCACCGGGAAAATTCAGAATCAAACATCTGGAAAATAAAATTCCGATGGTGTTTGCCCTTACGGCCGTAAAAGTGGGGACTTAATTATATTACTCCTTCGGAAATAGCAGTAAGAATTTGTTTGTCAACAGCGCCAAACTTCAATCCCCTGCGTTCATACACACGTTCAGCCGTCTCGAACAATTTTTCCAAACGGTAATCTTCGAAACCTTCGCTTCCACCCCAGCTAAAATTGGGGATAACCGTATTTGGAAAACCTCCACCGTAAATGTTAGAACCAACACCTACCACCGTGCCGGTATTAAACATGGTATTGATCCCGGATTTAGAGTGGTCGCCCATAATAAGCCCACAGAATTGTAAACCGGTGTCTATTTGTTTATTTTTTGAATAATTAAAAATCTTTACGTTACCGTAATTATTTTTAAGATTACTATTATTCGTATCTGCACCCAAATTGCACCATTCGCCGATTACAGAATTACCTAAAAATCCATCGTGCGCTTTGTTTGTATAACCAAAAATCACACTGTTGTTAACCTCTCCACCCACTTTACAGTGAGGGCCAATGGTAGTGGCTCCGTATATCTTAGTGCTTAATTTTAAAGCACTGTGCTCGCACAGGGCAAATGGGCCCCGTACCACAGAACCTTCCATTATTTCAGCTTCTTTGCCCAGATAAACCGGACCGGAGCTGGTATTTAAAATACACGCTTCCGCTTTGGCGCCTTCTTCCAGAAAAACCAGATTCTTATCCCCAATAACGGTCACGGTAGAACTCAAGGTCTGCGACTTCCTGCCTTTGGTAAGCAATTCAAAATCGTTTTTAAGAGCCTCTGCATTTTTTTGGAATAAATCCCAGACATGGTTTATAGAAAAAGTCTCAGAAGAAAATTCAATTTTTTGCAAAGAAGGAGCGTTTTGTAAATCGTTCAGACCTCCTTTAAATGCAATCAGTTGATCTCCCTTCATTAAGGCTTCTCCACTTTTTAGAGAGAGAATAGCTTCACACAAAGAAGCACCCGGACAAAAAACCGAATTTATAAATACACTCTCTTTCTCTTCCTTTAAAGGATATTTTGCAGAAAGGTATTTTTGGGTAGAATAGCTGCATTCCGTTTTAAGAAACAGCTCCCATTTTTCTTTAATCGTTAAGATCCCAATTCTAATTTCAGAAAGCGGTCGTGTGAAGGCAAGAGGTAGAAAATCCTTCCATTTTTCTGAATCGTCAACTAACACAAAGTTCATACTGTACTACCTCTTAATGGGCTTTGTGATTTTAAATTCTGTTCTACGATTTACCTGATGTTCAGCATCGGTACATTCTACACCATCTTCACATCTGTTCAGTAAACGGGTTTCACCATAGCCGGTTGCTTTTAAACGTGTGCGACTGATTCCTTTTTTCACCAGGTAGTCTACAGCTGTTTGAGCTCTTTTTCTGGAAAGTCCGAGGTTAAATTCGCTACTCGACTGAGAATCGGTATGTGAACTGATTTCCATGATCAATTTTGGATACTCTAGCAAAGCATCTGCGGCTTTATCCAAAATGGCTTTTCCTTCGTCACCGATCGAATAATCACCGTAAGCGTAATAAATATTCTCAACGATGGTCACTGTCATCTCAGATTCTTCTTCAGGCTCTTCCGGTTTCGCCTCTTTAGGTTTCACCTCTTTTGTTTTTACCTCTTTCGTGTTTTTAGCTATCTCTTCTTTTTGTTTTTTAATCTCAGCAATTTTTAAAGTAGGATCATCTACCACGAATTCACCAATAGAGAATTTATCCACTTCCAGGATCTTGAAGGAGAATTTGCCTCCCATCATGTCTACTACTTTATAAATACGTCCTTTACTATCCGCAATGTAAATACGTTTTACACCAGCCAGGTTAGGGTCGTTTTCATCGGTTTCAAAAATGTAATTTTTTTCCGCATCCAGGTTTTTAAAATTAAATCTTCCGTTGGCAGTGGTAGTCCACTGTTGTTCGTTCGATCCATCTTCTTCTTTTACCTTAATTTTTGCATTGGTAATAGGCTTTTTATCCTGATCGTACATATAACCATAAATACCCATCACCAGATTCACGTCTTCCGCATCCATGTCCTCGAGCAAGGTTTTGTCTGCAGTTAACACTTTAAAGGTGAATTTACCTTTGCCCTTGTAAAAGGTTCTTACGTCTTTTCCGGACTTGTTGGTCAACACAATCTTTGTTCCTTCCGCTAATTTCACATCCCCTTCATCAATGGCTACCAGGTAGTTTTGATCAGAAGGGATGTTACGGAAGGCGAAGGCACCGTATTCGTTGGTGGTCGCCTCTTCCACTACATCCCCGAAATCGTTCACAAGTTTCATTTTAGCGTTAATGAGCGGTTCTCCCTTGTCACCCACCCTCAGGGTTCCGGCAAATACCAGATCGTCTTCCGTGTAAAGATCAGGCAGAGCATTCGGATCCACCGGTAAATTACGGAACACAAAACGTGTATCCTTGTATTTGCTGGTAACGCGGTGAATCACACTGTCATTCTCAGCCAGATAAAAACGAGCTTTGGCAACCAATTCCGGATCTTCTTCCATAACAGCCGCCATAAACTTTTTGTCCCCATCCAGATTTTTAAATGCAAAAAAACCTTTGGCGTCGGTGTACATACTGTCTACCACATTCCCTTGTTCGTCCAGTAACAATACTTTTTTGCCTTTGGCGAAATCTTTAATATTCTCAGTGTACAACACTGTACCTGAAACCACCAGGGATTTATTGGTAAATTCATACAGGTAAATATCATCGCCCCCCTTGCCACCGGCGCGGTTAGACGAGAAATAACCAATAGTGTCATTTAAAAACGTAATTCCAAAATCATCGGTACTGCTGTTTATATCCAGACCTTCGTTCCGGTTTAGAATCCACTTACCATTCATTTTTTTGGCAGAGTAAATGTCTAAACCTCCAAAGCCCGGAAGACCATT
>CAZMHW010000211.1:0-6568 GCA_964566105.1 uncultured Akkermansia sp. | reverse complement strand
GTGGTGAATGTGTTTTCCTGGATTAACTCAGGGGCACTCAAAATTCCGTTTGAATTTTTGGTAGATCCTTTGTCGACCGTGTTCTTACTGATCATAACTGGTATTGGTTTTTTGATCCATATCTATTCAATTGGCTACATGCACGATGATGAAGGCTTCGCGCGTTTCTTCACCTATCTGAATTTATTCGTGTTTTTTATGTTGCTCCTGGTTTTAGGAAACAACTACCTAATAACTTTTGTGGGTTGGGAAGGTGTTGGTTTGTGCTCTTATTTGCTCATTGGCTTCTGGTTTAAAAACACAGCCTATAACAATGCTGCCAAAAAAGCCTTTATCATGAACCGCATTGGTGATCTGGGATTCCTGCTAGGCATCATTCTAATTTTTGTCACATACGGAAGCATTAGTTATACTGAGGTTTTTGACCGTGCAGGAACGGCGGGTATCGCTACCGTTACAGCTATTGCCTTGTTATTGTTTGTAGGAGCCATTGGAAAGTCTGCTCAACTTCCATTATACACCTGGTTGCCTGATGCGATGGCGGGTCCAACTCCGGTGTCTGCATTAATTCACGCTGCCACGATGGTAACGGCCGGTATATTTATGATTGTACGTTCTAACGTATTTTATTCTATCAGCTCAGTTGCCAGTGAAACGGTTGCTATTGTGGGTGTGATTACAGCCTTGTTTGCGGCGACCATAGGCTTGTTTCAAAACGACATTAAAAAGATTCTTGCTTACTCAACCGTATCCCAGCTGGGCTTAATGTTTTTGGCTTTGGGTGTTGGCGCATATAGCTCCGCTGTTTTTCACGTTACTACACATGCCTTCTTTAAAGCTTTGTTATTCCTGGGCGCTGGTTCTGTCATTCATGCTATGGGTGGGGAGCAGGACATCCGCAAAATGGGTGGGCTGAGCTCAAAGATTAAAATCACTTTTGCTACGATGTTTATCGGAACCATTGCCATCAGTGGTATTCCTCCTTTCAGTGGTTTTTTCAGCAAGGATGAAATTTTAGCACACGCTTATGAGCATAACAAGGTGTTATGGCTCCTGGGCATGATCGCTTCCATACTTACGGCTTTCTACATGTTCCGTTTATTGTTCCTGACCTTCTTCGGAAAATTCAGAGGCACACATGCACAGGAACATCATCTGCACGAGTCACCTTCCTCTATGACCGTTCCTTTGATGGTGCTTGCCGCGCTATCGGTGTTGGGCGGACTTTTGGGGTTACCGGAATTCTGGCACATGCCTAACTGGATGCATCATAACCTGGAGTCGGTTATCAAACGTCCGGCCTATTCAACCCTGCATCACGAAACAGAATGGATGCTAATGGGATTGGCAGTATTGGGAGCAGTTGCAGCTATCTATTTTACATATATGTTATTTATGAAATACAAGGTGCTGCCAGCTGAAAAAGAGGAACAGCTAAAACCTTGGCAGAAACTTATTTACAACAAATATTATGTGGATGAGATCTACGATATGCTTTTCCGCAAACCTCTGGATGCCATTTCGAAACTGTTTTATAAATTCTTTGATACCGAACTCATTGACGGCATTGTAAATGGGGTAGGCAGCCTTGTGAAAATGACAGGAGGTTCGGTACGTTACCTTCAGAATGGAAACATTGGTTTTTATCTGATGAGCATGGTGCTAAGCGTGGTATTGATTTTTTTATTCACTTTTTTAATTAAATAAGACTTTAGAATTTATGTTGACAGCTTTATTAATTGGTTTTCCCTTATTGGCAGGCTTGCTGATATTCTTTACAAAGGGTAATGCCGCCCGCAACCTGGCGTTGGCAGCTTCAGTGATCGAATTTGTGATTTCACTGATTGCTTTATATCAATTCAAACACAATCCGGATTCTGCCTTGTTGCGTTTTGATTGTGTATGGGTACAATCTCTTGGCATTCACTTTTCAGTGGCTCTCGACGGCTTAAGTATCCTACTGGTGTTGCTCACTACTTTTCTGGTTCCTCTTATTATTCTGACTTCCTTCAGTAATACTTATGCGAATGCGCAGAATTTTTACGGCCTGATGTTGATCATGCAAATGGCTTTGGTTGGTGTTTTTACAGCGAACGATGGATTTTTATTTTATGTGTTCTGGGAATTGGCGCTGATTCCGATTTATTTTATTTGTCTGGTATGGGGTGGTGAAAATCGTGGGGCGATTACATTTAAATTTTTCGTGTACACCTTGTTGGGGTCACTGTTTATGCTGGTTGGTTTTATCTACTTATACAACCACACCAATGTAGATGGCGCAAAATCGTGGGCTATTCAGGATTTATATAATGCAGGTAAAAGTTTAAATGCAGGACAGCAAGGAATTTTATTTTGGTTAATCTTTATTGCTTTTGCCATCAAAATGCCAATTTTCCCTTTTCACACATGGCAACCGGATACTTACGTAAACGCGCCAACACAAGGAACCATGCTTCTTTCAGGGATCATGTTGAAGATGGGAACTTTTGGGGTTATTAAATGGTTATTACCAATTGTTCCTCTGGGACTCGAAAAATGGGGTGGAACAGCGATCGGTTTATCTGTGTTCGGAATTGTATATGCGTCCTGTATAGCGATTGTACAAAAAGATTTTAAACGTTTAATTGCTTATTCTTCAATTGCGCACGTGGGGTTGATTTCTGCGGGGATTCTTTCGGCTAACCAACAGGGGATTCAGGGAGCACTCATGCAAATGTTGGCCCACGGTGTAAGCGTGATTGGTTTATTTTTTATTGCCGATATTTTATTACAACATACCGGTACCCGAGAAATAGAGAAGTTAGGCGGCATCAGAAGTATGAATGGCAATTTTGCCATGTTATTTTTAATTGTAGTGTTGGGTGCAGTTGCATTACCACTCACCAATGGTTTTGTGGGTGAATTTTTATTGATTAACGGAGTGTATCAATACAGCGCCATGGTGGCAGCTTTTGCCGGCTTAACCATTATTCTCGGAGCGGTGTACATGCTGCGCAGCTACCAAAACATTATGCTGGGAGAAAGAAAAGATTCAAACATTGTTTTTGGAGCACTGGCTAAAACAGACAAACTGGTTTTAATTATTGTGTGTGCCGTAATTATAGTATTTGGGGTGTATCCAAAACCACTGAACGAGATTGCCGAAGAAGCTACAAGAGTAATATTAATGAGTATTAAATAATTGACAATTTAAGGTTTGACAATTTGTAAATCGTCAATTGTAAATTAAAAAAATTGTAAATAGATAAGTATATGAAAGGTCTTTTAATAATAAGTGCATTGGGAATACTGGCTATGCTGGCCGAGATATTTAAGTTTAAGAAATTACTCTTGCCTGTCGTTCTGCTGGGAATTGTGGCCGCTTACGCTTTAAATTATTTTGAATGGACGCAGGGCATGAATATTTCGTATTTCAGCAACATGATTTCCTTTGACAAACCTGCCATTGCTTTTTCAGGAATTATTCTTGCAACAGCGTTTTTCTGGTTTATTTTAGCGAACGATTATTTTGAAGAAGAATCCAACCTGGTAGATCATTATGCTTTGGTGTTGTTTGCATTGGTTGGAGCCCTGATGTTAACGGCCTTCACCAATATGACAACTTTATTCCTGGGAATTGAAATCATGAGTATACCGCTGTACGTATTAGCTGCGAGCAAAAAGAATGACATGAAAAGTAACGAAGCCGGTTTCAAATATCTGATCATGGGTTCTTTTGCCAGTGCTTTTCTTTTGTTCGGTATCGCTTTGATTTACGGGGCTTCCGGCACTTTTGATCTTTTAAAAATACGTGAATACATTAGTCTTAACGCAAACGATTTACCACTGTTCTTTTACGCGGGTGTAGTGATGATGCTCATTGCCATGTGCTTTAAAGTGTCGGCCGCTCCATTCCATTTCTGGGCTCCGGATGTGTACGAAGGTTCACCGACGCTCATCACCGCTTTAATGAGTACCGTTGTGAAAACAGCGGCTTTCGCTGCGTTTATGCGTTTGTTCCTGATCGGATTTGCAGAAGTAAGTGCTACCTGGACAAGTATTTTGGCTGTGGTCGTTGCTTTATCCCTTGTCGTTGCGAATTTCTCGGCAGCGATGCAAAGCAGTGTAAAACGGATGCTGGCCTATTCAAGTATCAGCCATGCTGCCTTTATGCTGATGGTGATTATGGCGAATGTACGCAGTAACATGTCTTTAGACGCCATCATTTATTACTCGCTGGCCTATTCCATTGGCAGCATCGCTTCCTTTGGAATTCTTTACAGTGTGACTAAAGGCGGTAACGAAACCATTTCTGCTTTTAACGGATTAGGAAAACGTAATCCTTTTTTAGCCGTATGCATGAGTGTGGCTATGCTATCTCTTGCAGGCATTCCAATAACAGCCGGTTTCTTTGCCAAGTATTTTGTATTTACCACAGTAATAGGTACGCATTACCAATGGTTATTGATACTGGCGGTTCTTACTTCCGCAGTGGGCGCGTATTATTATCTGAAAATAATTATTGCTATGTACTTCAGACAACAGGAAGAAACAACACCTGTGTCTATGGAAGGCATGAATAAAGTGGTAATTGTGTTAACCACCATTTTAACCCTGGTAATTGGTTTAGCGCCGGGTTTTGTGGCGCAAATGTTTGCGTTTTAAAGAAAAGTGTTCTTACTACAGACGACGGAAGAGGTCTTTAATGTAGTCCAGCGTCGCTATCTCCTTATAATTGTCTCCAAAGGCATGATTCCACATGAACGGGAGATTGTAACTCACAGTTGCCATTTTGGTTAATGTTTCTTCATCCCAGTCTTTGCTTAAGTTTTGTGGCAAAGTGATCTTGTGTTTTTTGATCATTTGCATAAACTCGCTATGCCCCTGAGGATAGATATCGCCAAGATGTTGAAAGATCACACAATTAGCGTAGCAATGACGCGTGCCATGTATTTTTGATAAACCATAACTCAGGGCATGACAAACACCCACCTCGCTGTAGGTTAAACTTAAACCTCCCATTAAGGAAGCCACCATCAGGATGTCATCGTTTTCAGGGGTTTGACCCGCTTTGTCATTCAGATATACTTCTCGACACAAATGCAGAGCCTGGTCGCCATAAGCCAAACTAAATGCGTTATTGCGGATTCCGTTATGAGATTCAATGCAGTGAATGTAAGTGTCCATACCTGTGTAAAACCACCAGTCGGTGGGTACGCTGGCAATTAACTCGGGATCTAAAATCACCTGGTTAAAAACTGTCCAGTCGCATTTCAAACCTAATTTTTTTTCAGGACCGGTAAGTACGGCCGTCATAGAAACTTCGGCTCCTGTTCCACTAATTGTAGGGACACCTAAATGGTAAATGCCTGCTTTCTTTATGAGGTTTAATCCCTGATAAAGCGTGGAAGAACCTTCGTTTGTGAGCATTAAGGATAATGCTTTTGCAATATCCATAATACTTCCTCCGCCAATACCAATGACACCACTCGGTAGCCCCTTTTTGGCAAGGATCTCGTCGCGCAGAGTATCGATCTGTTGTGTAGTTGGTTCGTAGGGATCTACATCAATATAATAAACCAGGTCTTCCGGTTTATTTTGTAATTTATTACTCAGAGGTTTTCCCTTAAAATAATTGTCTACTATAAAAACAAAGTACTTGTTATTTTCTTTTCTGATGGGAGCAATGGTTTCATCTAGTTGCGCGAAAGAACCACGTCCGTATGTTACTTTGTCGATGTTTTTAAAATTTTTGTGTGTCATAAGCTATTTATTCTGCCGCAGATCGCACAGATTTCACAGAGAAATTGGTTAAGGCATCTGTGAAGGACTTGAATCCGGGCTTTTTATTTAAATCTATATTCTTTTGTGTTTAACGAAATGAGTCACCCGCAGACGCCACTGAATCAGAGTATAAACATCTGTGAAATCAGCGAAATTTGTGGCAAATTATTTTTGCATATACAATTGCTCCGCTTTCTCCCAGTTAATAATGTTCCACCAGTTGCTGATGTAATCCACGCGTTTGTTCTGATACTTCAGGTAATAGGCGTGTTCCCATACGTCCAGGGCCAACACGGGCCTTCCTTTATCCCCCGGAAATTGCATCAGGGTATTATCCTGATTGGGCGTGGTGCTTATTTTAAGATTGCCTGCTTCGTCTATGATCAACCAGCACCAGCCGCTACCAAATAATTTGAGCGCGCGGTCTGAAAAATCTTTTTTGAAATTATCGAAAGAAGTGAAGGTTTTATTGATGTCTTCTGCCAGCTTACCTGAAGGGAGATTGGCCTGGCTTGTTGGATTTGGCTTTAATAAGGTCCAGAATAAACTGTGGTTATAATGTCCGCCTAAATTATTACGAATGGCGGGAGTTGTTGCCGCATCTACGTTTTTGCATTTGCCGGCATCATCTATCGTGTAATCCATATTCTGTGCGGTTGCAGCAGCATTTAATTTGTCCACGTAAGCCTGGTGATGTTTGGTGTAATGGATCTCCATGGTTTGCTTGTCGATGAAAGGCTCCAGAGCGTCGTAGGTGTAGGGAAGCTTTGGTAAAGTAAAATGAGGGCCTTCCCCCGTTAACTGT
>CAZMHW010000210.1:0-6569 GCA_964566105.1 uncultured Akkermansia sp. | reverse complement strand
GCATTGCTTTTTGCTTTTGAGCCATCCTCATTATAAAAAATGCGCCAAATAAAAATTTCATAAAGGTAATGTACCTTACGATAACATTAAAAAATAAATAGGTATTGCCTAACGCAAGTACTTACATTAATAAGTTTCCCCGCTTCCGCCGCCACCAAATTCACCTCCACCAAACTCTGTACTGTTGGTTCCCCCCTGCTCAACCACTTTCGGACTAAAATTTTGAATGAGCACCAAAGCTTCCGCATTCACTAACTCTTCTGAACTCTGAAACTTATCCTTTTCAAAGCTGAGCCCTTCTGTTTTTTCCTTTAATTTTTTCATACCCAGATAAGCCACCAAAAACAAAAGCCCCCCTCCTAGTAGTAAAGCCATTTCAAGAGGCACTACCGCGTAATAATACCGTATGGTGGCAATGGCAATTGCCAGACACATAAAACCTACCCAAAGGAGTGTTCTGTTCTTGTTACGAAGCGCCATGTAAATATAGACAGGGGGTACCAGAATAGTGAACGCGTAAAAGAAAAAGGCCCAGGAGATGTCTTCTCCGGGAGCAATCATGGTATCCATCAGATGTTCATTGGCCTCCCTTACCACAAAATAGTTACAAGACAGGTAAAATAAAAATAAACTGTACGTATAACCGAGGTTCAGACTTTTTGTATAATACCCTTTTTCATTGCTGTGTTTTTTTAATCGCCTGCTTATAAAATGTATACAAAAAGCCAGGAACAAAAGCACAAACGGTAAAAGAAATCTCCAGAAATTACCTGCTTCCATTAAAAGATTAATTACAAGCCCCGTCAGGCCCAAACAGGCAATTAGCGCAGCGAAACTGTCCACGTAACGGATGCAGCAAAAAACTCCCAGGAGTGTAGCTGTCAAGAATAAAGACCACCAAACTTCATTTTCTCCTTCGAAGATGAGTGAACCCACGAAGCATAAAGTGGAGATCTGTGCGCCAAGTAAAAACGCGTCATCCGCTCCATTGGCAAAATACTTAAAGCGTTTTATCAGTAGTTCCAGTCCGAAAAAACCAACTACCATGTAAGTAAAAAATAGTCCTGTAAAATTGTTGCTTCGGGCAGAAAGAAGGAAAGAGATCAAACCACAGGTAGAAGTATAGACCAGGCAGGCCAGTATAAAAATACCCAGCCTGGCCAGTAAATTACTGTGTCCTTGATATGCAGGCAGATTTTTCTCGATCAGATCTGTCTGGCTGGAGTGAATAAAACCCGCCTGCTCTAGTTGCTCCGCTTCCGCCCGGAGGAACGTGTTTTCAAACAACTCTTCCTTATACGCCTTCATTTCTTACGTGCTTTTTAAAAGTTCTGATCCGCTTAACAAAAAAAACAATGGAAGCGATAAAATATAAAGGAGTTACATACATAATGATAAGTCCAAGATCGAGCTTGTGAATCATGCGCCCCACCGTAAAGTTAAAAGCTATGTAAGCGTAAATAAGAAAAAATATATAAAAATTATAGCTCTTTAAACGGTATGCCAGCTTCATAAAATAGTATAGGATAGCAGTAAGCGGAATTAACCACAGGATCCAATAATCTGAAAACAGGTTGCTCAAACAAGCGATGCAGATGATGTGAAGCGCGAAATTGAGATAAGTAAGATCGAAATGTTTCTTTATTTCCTTTTTATCGGCGTAAAATACCCAGGCTATCAGCAAAAAACCGACACCAAGAGCCGAATAACTCAGATAAGTATCTCCCGAAAAATCCATTTCCAGGAGCGCCCGTGGATTGGTTGAAAAACCTGCCACAGCGCACAAACCAGATATGGCGAGGGCCAGGACCCCTTTGTGATCAAAATAATACGCGCTGAAAAAATAAAGTAAAGTGGGTAACAACGTAGCCAACGCATAGTGTGTGCCAAACGTTGAATACTGAAACTGCAGATACCCGATAAAAATTCCCGCGAGAAGATTTGCAGTTAAGAGCAGGTAAGGAATTGCCTGGTTTTTTGAAACAACGTGTTCTTTTGAAAATCCGGGGGACTGTTTAAAACTGATATAAAAACATGCCAGACTTGTGAGAAGAATAGCGGTGAGTATTGCAACATGCCCTATGGTATCGATGTTTTTATAAATAAGGATGCTACACCCTGTTGTAAAAAGGAAAACTCCCAGGAAGAACAAAAAGAAAATTTCTCCCCGAAGAGAAAAAAAATTCCGTGTCCGGTACGACTTAATGTTCTCTGCCTGTGTTTCGCTTATAAAGCCCTTTTCAAGAAGTATTTGTGTACGTTTAATCGTATGATCCATATACCAGATATAAAGACGCTATTTGTTTGGTTTTTTAGTGCCCAGCGGAGCCGGGATATTGTGTTCCGATTCCGCATTTTCCTGAGCCTTTAACGCTTTCTGATGTTTTTCTTCTTTTTCCCTTTTTTCCCGTTCAGCGCGTTCTGCTTCTTTTTTCTCTGTTTTTGCCTTCTCTTTGGCAAGATCTTCCGCATTCGCTTTCTCCCGTTCTTCTTTCAGTTTTTGAGCTTTTTCATTTTCCTTCTTTTCCCTTTCAGCTTTTGCGGCAGCTTCTTTTTCGGCTCTGGCCTTTGTTTCCGCTACTTCCTCCGCCTTTGCTTTTTCCATCCCCTCTTTTTGTTTGGCTTCTTTGGCTCTTTTCTTTTCGTAAGCGGCTTTCATTGCAGCTTCGTCCTCCGCCTTCGATTGTTCCATTCCTTCCTTCTGTTTACGTCGTTTTTCGGCAGCAGCTTCTTCTTCGGCTTTTTGTTCCGGAGTTTTTTCAGTCACCTTGGTTTGACCGAAGACTTTTTTGGCCGGATCCGGCTTTTTTTCCTGCCCGGAACAAACCAGGCAGAAGACCATCGCGATTAGGGTAAGAATATTTTTCATGGTAGTATGAAATTACGTAAAATATATCTCATTCAAAAGCAGGGACTGATAGTTTTACCTGGTAAGAATACCATTACTAAAAAATAATTTGTATTTTGTATGTTAGAAACACACACGTTTTTTCAGGGATTTTTGATGGCTTATTATTTGTTGATCCGCAGAAAAGTCAGATCAAACATTCAAAAAGAAAAAGTTCTGCATAACCAAATTAAGGAAGTGCGGGTGCGTTAGATTCTGAATTACTAACCCTTTAAATTGTAGTTATGGCTAAGGTAAAAAGTAAAAAAACGGTGAAGGTAAAAAAAGCTCCCGCTAAAAAGACGGTAAAATCAAGCGCAAAGAAAAAAACTCCGGTAAAAAAAGCGGCGCCTAAAAAGAAAGCGACCAAAACAACCGTTAGTAAGAGCAAAGCAAAAACCAAAAGAAAGGGCGAAACCCTGGAATGCTTTTTAACAACAGCCTGCGTGCAGTATTACGCACTTCCCGACAATGGTTATGAGTTGACTACCCTTCGTTATTTCCGCGATCATTACCTGGCATCAAGTGCCGGTGGAAAAGAGCTGATCCAGGAGTATTATCAGGTGTCTCCGAAAATAGTAACGCGCGTCAATGAGGATGCGGATAAAAAAAACATTTACACATTCATTTATTCCAAAGTAGTGGAGGCCTGTGCGGCCATCGAAGAAAAAAAATTACGCTCGGCCAAAGAAGTATACGTTGGGTTGGTACGCACGTTAATGAAGCGCTACAACATGCACTAACCAAAGATAAACCACCCTTCATTTTTTTAAGCTGTTTGTTTTCTCTTACCTTTGCGTTTCTATGACTAAAGTGATTATTCCACCTTCCGCTTTTGAATTTTTAAAGCTTTTAAACAAAAATAACGAACGCGACTGGTTCAATGCGCACAAAGAGCGCTATTTAAAAGAACTGGAAAGTATCTCCGCATTTGCAGAAAACCTGCTGCGTGAAATGAATAAACACGATGTGCTCGAAACGCCGAGTGGTAAAAAAAGTTTACACCGCATTTACAGAGACATTCGTTTTTCAAAAATTAAAACCCCTTACAACACGCATTGGGGAGGTAGTTTTAAGCGGGCCACGAAAAAACGCAGAGGTTCTTATTATTTTAACCTCGAGCCCGGAAATTCTTTCGTGGCGGGTGGTTTCTGGGGACCCGAACCGGGTGACCTCAAACGGATACGGGAAGAATTTGCTTTTGATGACAAAGCCTTTCGTAAAATTATAAAGAACAAAACTTTTATTTCTACTTTCGGTAAAATGGAGGGAGAACAAATTAAAACCACACCAAAAGGCTTTGACGCTGATAGTCTTGCCATTGATCTGCTACGCTACAAACAATTTTTATTGATAAAACGCTTTTCCGACAAGGAAGTTCTGGCTCCCGATTTTATTAAAAAAACAAATGAAACATTCAGGGCCATGAGGCCTTTTTTGGATTACATGAGCGAAGCTTTAACGACCGACGTTAACGGAATTTCGCTGGTGTGATTTATTTTACTTCGGTAAGGTTAATATCAAAAATTATTACGGAGTTGGCAGGAATTTTTGCCTGGGCCTGGGCGCCATAACCCAGTGCGGAAGGAATCAGCAATTTACCTGTTCCACCTTTGTTAAAATAAGGAATTCCTTCCTGCCATCCTTTTATCACACCACTTAATCCAAAACTTGCTCCGGCCGAATTGCTTTGATCAAAAACAGTGCCATCTGTTAAATATCCTTTGTAAACTACCGTCACCGTTGAACTGAGATTAGGCCGCGCTCCCGTTCCCTGTGCCGTGATCACATAATACAAGCCGGATCCGGTTGCCTTGGCGTTCAGCTTATTCTCCGCGATGTAGTTTTTAATAATTTCTTCGTCTTTGGCGGGCTGATCTACTGTATTCTTTTTTTTACAAAAAGAAAAACACAAAATAAGGCCGAAATAAAAAAGGTACCTGTGCATACTGTCTATTGATATTCTTCCAAAGATACTCTTTTTGCTTTGTTCCAAAATACGCTGCGGTTCTTATTCCGATCCTGAGAATTAAAATAAAAGTCCTATTTTTATTTAAAATCAGAACCATGGCAAAAACAGATTGGGCCGGTGCAACAAAAGAGTTGTTGACCAAATACAAGGGGAAGGCTCACCCGCTGGAGTATCAGAATCTCTATCAATTGGTAATTATGGTAATCCTTTCGGCACAGGATTCGGATAAACACATTAACAGTCTGGCGCCCGATTTTTTTAAGGCATATCCAAACATGAAGTCCTTAGCCAGGGCTGACGAGGCTTCTTTGTTTAAACTTATTGGCAAAGTGCGCAACTTCGGTAACAAGACTAAATGGCTTATGCAACTGGCTGCCACCGTGAAGGACGATAAAAACATTCCACTTACCATGGAGGCTTTAACAGAGCTTCCGGGAATCGGAAGAAAGTCGGCCAACGTGATCATGCGCGGTGCCGGCGTAAAAGCCGAAGGTGTGATTGTGGATCTGCACGTGGTACGTGTTGCACCCCGCATTGGTATTGCCAGTGGTACCGATCCTAAAAAAATAGAAAAACAGATTATGGAAGTTATTCCTGAAAAAGACTGGGGAGAAATTGGAATGGCCATTTCTTTTTTGGGACGGGAAACGTGCCGGCCAACCAATCCACAACACCACAATTGTGTGATGCGCGAGCATTGCGTCTACTTTAAAAACGGGGCTAACTAGCATTGGCAAAAAAAAGATTGCTTCGTTATCACTCGCAATGTCGAATATTTCATAGCCACGTCATTGCGAGGCAAAGAATGTGTTTCACAGGCCGAAGCAATCTATCTCAGAATTTATATTCATAACCTGAGCATATCTATCAAAAAGCTAGGCATTTGAATGAGATTGCTTCGTTATCACTCGCAATGACGTGTCTATAGTCATTGCGAGGCAAAGGAGGCGTTTCATCGGCCGAAGCAATCTGTCCAAACATTTACATTCTTAATCTAAAGCGTCCTGATCAAAAAGCCAAAGCAGTTGAATAGATTGCTTCGTTACCACTCGCAATGACGTATCTATTATTATAACGTCATTGCGAGGCGAAGGAAATGTTTCACAAGCCGAAGCAATCTAACCGAAAATTTTTTGCTAATCAAAATTTCTAATGTAAATTCAAACAAAAACGGATTCCCATGAAATTCGGCGGCGCTATTTATATTATGACGAATGCCAATAATACAACACTGTACATTGGTGTAACTTCAGATCTCAGAAAAAGAATATTCGAACATAAAACCAATGCATACCCTGAATCTTTTACCGCTAGATACAAATTGCACAAACTAGTCTATTTTGAAGGGTTTCATAGAATAGAAGATGCTATTGCAAGAGAAAAACAACTCAAGGCAGGTTCAAGAAAAAAGAAAATAGACTTAATCAATTCTTTTAACATAGAATGGAAAGATCTATTCGAAAATATTTAATTTCTTCGTTGGAATTTTGAGTTGACAGTCTTCCTAGGTTTCTTCCGTCGTTCCTCCTTCGCAATGACGAATATTCCATAGCCACGTCATTGCGAGGCAAAGAATGTGTTTCACAGGCCGAAGCAATCTACCCCAAAATTTCCATTCTTAATCCAAAGTATGTCGATCAAAAATCTGAAGAAACTGAATGAGATTGCTTCGTTACCACTCGCAATGACGTGTCTATTGTTATAACGTCA
>CAZMHW010000209.1:0-6596 GCA_964566105.1 uncultured Akkermansia sp. | reverse complement strand
GCTCAGGAATTGGAGCCGAACTCGGAAGTATGAAAGTTACCGAACAAATAGATGCCATGGAAGTATCGGGCACCAATCCTTACAAATACCTGGTGGCAACGCGGGTAATGGCCACTACGCTCATGGTACCCATTCTGGTGGTACTGGCTGATGCCGTTTCCTTGTATGGCGGTTATCTTGGCACTAACATTAAAGGTGTGGTAAGCTGGGATCTTTACTGGAACCAGGTGTTTGATACACTTGTATTTGGAGATGTTATTCCGTCGTTGAGTAAAACCTTTTTATTTGGTTTTGCCATTGGCATGATAGGTTGTTATAAAGGCTATAACTCCAGCAAAGGTACCGAAGGGGTCGGACAATCAGCCAATTCGGCTGTTGTTATTTCTTCGTTGCTTGTTTTCATTATTGATCTGGTGGCTGTTCAGCTCACAGATGTTTTAAACCTCACATGACACATGAAAGACATATGCGTGAAGCAAAAACTGACAGCGGGTCAGAGGATGCTGTTATTTCATTAAGTCATGTATTTAAGTCCTTTGGAAACAATCATGTGTTGAAGGATCTTAACCTCAGTCTGAAAAAGGGCGAAAACACAGTGGTTTTGGGCAAATCCGGTTCAGGAAAATCAGTTCTGATAAAGTGCATCATTGGCCTTGTAAAACCAGACTCCGGGGTTATCCGTGTGCTGGGTAAGAACATCCCGGAACTGGGACAATCCGAATTAGACAACATCCGTGCTAAAGTAGGTTTTTTGTTTCAGAGCAACGCCCTTTATGATTCCATGAGTGTGCGGGAGAATCTCGAATTTCCGCTGCGACGTCACCGGAAAGGTCTTGAAAAAGTTCAGGTCAATGCCCTGGTGGAAGAAGCCCTTGCCAATGTAGGACTGAGCCATACCATTGATATGCAACCCTCCGAGTTATCGGGCGGGATGAAAAAAAGGGTGGCATTGGCACGGACCCTGATCTTAAAACCTGAAATTATCCTCTACGACGAACCTACCACCGGGCTCGATCCGATTACAGGACGCGAAATCTCACAACTCATGTGTGACCTCGCTAAAAAATATAATACCTCCTCCATTGTTATTTCACACGACATGAACTGTGTGAAAATTGTCGCCAACCGAATTGTGATGCTTATTGATGGAAGGTGCTACGCGGAGGGAACCTACGAAGAACTTTCGGCTTCAACCGATATAAAAGTTAAAGATTTTTTTGAATAATTATGGCAAACGAAAGCAGTAGAAATATACGCCTTGGCGTGTTTGTAGTAAGTGGGATTCTGTTACTTATTATAGCCCTGTACATTATCGGTAACAAACAAAACCTGTTTGGCTCTACCTTTAGCATTCAGGCGCAATTTTATAACGTAAACGGTCTGATGAAGGGCAATAACGTCCGTTTTGCTGGAATTGACGTAGGCACAGTGGAATCCATTGAGATTGTTAATGATTCCAGCGTAAATGTGGTGATGGTTCTGGAGAAAAAAATTCAGTCCCACATTAAAAAAAATGCGGTGGCCAGTGTGGGAACCGATGGTTTAATGGGCAACAAACTCGTGAACATCAATTCGGTTAAAGAAATTGCCGAACCCATAGAAGAAGGCGATATTTTAAAAACACTGCAACCCCTTGAGATGGATGAGATGGTACGTACCCTTAACGCCACTAATGAAAACATAAAGGTTATTTCATCCAATCTGCGCAACATTACTGACAAAATCAACAGTAAAAACAGCTTGTGGAGCCTGTTAATGGACACTGTGGTAGCCGAAAACGTAAAATCAGCGGTTGTTAACTTAAGACTCACCAGCACCAATGCCGTGATGGTTACCGGAGATCTCAAATACCTGAGTACAGGTCTCAGACAAGGCAAAGGAAGTATTGGAGCGCTGGTTACCGATACCATTTTAGCGTACCGGATTAACCAGACGGTTATCAAATTACAAAAACTTAGTGACACCGCGGCCATTATAAGCGGAGACCTTTCCTCTATTGTAAAGGGTCTTAAGAGCGGTAAAGGAAGCATGGGCGTGCTTTTAAACGATACCAGCCTGGTGCACGATCTGAATAAGAGCATCAAAAGCATTGATAAAGGAGCCCTGAATTTTGATGAAAACATGGAAGCCCTTAAGTATTCATGGCCTTTTAAGAAATATTACCGCAAAAAGGGGTACAAAACCGATAAAAAATAGAATGTGGAGGCGCCCGCTCCAAGGGTCCTTACACCCTAGAAATCAAGACGTTTAGAGCCAGAAACTGACATAAGTCATCTTTCAAACTGAGGGAAATCATTCTGTTTTCAACTTATTTAGTTCAATTTTGTTATATGAATATCTATATAACTGCATTAAATATTTTTTAAAAATACGACTGAAAGTATAAATTTATAACCTTAACACACACAACGTTCTTTTAATTAACCCGTAATTCCACATAGAATTACACAAACACACAAAAAATTATGGCAATCAAAAAAAACTGGATCGACAGTACTGAAATGCATGAACTATCGGAAATGCTCAAATCTCTGGCACACCCATCACGTATTTCGATTGTTTATCTGCTCACGCAAAACAAAGAGAAAAAAATGACCGTTAAGAGTATTTACAAGGAATTAAAGATGTCGCAACCGGTTATCTCCCGACACCTTGGAATCTTAAAGAACAGCGGTGTACTCCAGCGTATCAGCGAAGGCATCAACATTTATTACGAATTAAGTCCAAATAACAGAAATGTAAAACAGATCTCAGCATGCCTGGCATCGGTTAAATAGATCTATTCACCCCAAGCCCTGACCTCATGGAAAAAATTCTGCTGATTGAAGACAATGCCGATTTTCGCGATAACATCGCCGAAATTCTCAGTTTAAACAACTACACTGTTTTAACCGCGGAAAATGGATCCATGGGACTTAGTCTGGCACTGGAGGAAATTCCTGACCTTATCCTGTGCGATGTATTGTTACCTGATATGAATGGTTTTACCGTTTTTTCGGTGATAAAAAACACCGAGAGTGTTTCAAAAGTTCCATTCATATTTATGACGGCCCTTACTGATAAAACTGAAAAGTGCACAGGCCTGGAGTTGGGGGCAGAAGATTATATTACCAAACCCTTTTCAGATCTGGAACTTATCAGCACACTCAAATGCAGGTTAAATAAAAGCCGCGAACAAAAAGCATTGCTCGCGGTTCAAAAACAAAAATACGTGCAGGAACTGGAAGGATTGATGACTATGTTGTCGCACCGTTTACGGAGCCCCGTGTGTTCGTGTCTCGGTCTGGCACGGTTGTTGGACCCTAGTAATAAAATGGAAATTACACAGCAAGATCTTGAGATCATTATCAGTGGCATTAAAGCCAGTAGTTTTCAGATGGATAACTTCACCGAAGAATTATCCAACCAAATGCAAAGTTATCTATCGGCACATAAAACCCTGTAAACTCAAGCTGAGAGAAGCGCATTCAAACTAAATGCGTGAGACCTCGCTTATCCGTGAATAATTAATACAGGTACATTGCTGTGAAAGGCCACTTTCTTGGTAACACTTTCGTGTAGAATTTTATGAAAAAGTTATTGTTTCTTTTGATTGAGAAGTAAAAGATCGGGTTGATTTAACTGGCAGTAAACCATCAGCGATACCGCCACGTTGTTATCTTTTAACTCCAGAGCTTTGTGACTGATTGTTTTTAAGCGCTCTTCGAGAACCTGTTTCGCCTTTTCATCTACCATTGCTGCTGATGTCTTCACAGTAATTACCTCCATGCTTGCTTTAAAAGCTTCTGAGAAACTCCTGGCATGCAACAGCACAGAGTCTTCCAGGTTTTGTAAATCGCAGGCGTAGGCTATTTTGTGAATTGGAGAATAATTGCATTTTTCAGGTATAATAAACAGAGGAACCTGCAGGTCTTTTGCCACTTCTACAGCGGTACTTCCAATCAAATGTTCCTTAATTTTACCAGCCTCACCCACAATGCCCATTACCAAAAGTTCCGCTCCATGTTTCTCACAGGTTTCCTTTAATAAGGGAAGAAGCGGACCAACTCCCGAAACAACCTCTATTCCCGGATCATAACCCATTTTTGTAATTACTTCCTCTTTCAGTTTTTGAAGGGCGGTATTCGATGAATCCTGCAGCACCGACATCATTTCGAGAGGTTGCAGGGAGTCATAACCGCCGAGAGGTACCTGATAAGCGTTTAGCAAAACAAGTTTAGCGTTAAAGTATCTGGTCAGTTCCATCGCGTAGTTCACCGCGTTGGTCGCTGCCGGGGAAAAATCGGTGGCAACTAAAAGTGTTTTCATTTTAAAATGAGTTAAATGAGTATTAAATACTGTTGTAATACACCGGGTCGCCGGTTAACGGTTCGATGTCTTTTTTAAATTTTTCAATTAAATCCCTTTCCTCCAGAGTTACCGGTGGATAGGCCTTGGCAATCTTTTCCATCACGCGGATAAAATCTTTTTTAATTTCAGGACTCAGGTAATGGCTGTTCATCCGGATTTGCTTCATTGCCCAGTTGTAAGCATTCTCAGTGCTTTGTTTTTCCTTGTCCATGATCTGAAAAACGATGTCTGAAATACTGAACCCGAAGTGATCACAACGCAACTCAGCCGAAACAATACTGCTAAAGCGTTGTCTTTCCTCCTTCTGCACCTCTCCGTCAGCCGAGGCAACTGCGTAGGCCATTTCACCAATGGCATAATATAAATTCTGTAACGGTGTCATAAGTAACTGTGTTTCAAAGTTCCGTTAAATCCATTTACAAATGTGTGAGCAGAGTCAAATCCAAACATGACATTTCTCATCAGAAATAATCTGACCAGGTTTACTTTAGTGTAGTTAAATTACATTAATCTTATAAGTATTGCAATACTTCTATTAATATTTAACTTTATGCAGATCAATTTTAGATTTTAATATGGGTAACAGCATCCACAAAGGGCTCAATGACGAAGAGGTTGCACTGAGCCGTGAGATTCATGGGCGCAATACCCTGAATGAAAAATCTGAGAACCGTCTTTTTACGCTCGCTAAAGAAATTATTCTTGAACCCCTGTTTTTAATTCTTGTTTGCGCTGCCACCATTTATTTTATTCTGAAAGAATATAACGAAGGACTCATTATGCTGGGAGCTCTGGTATTTGTCGCGGGTATTTCTTTTTACCAGGAAAACAAAAGCCGCGGTGCCGTGGAAGCTCTTAAAAAACTTACTGATCCGCTGGCCCGCGTTATTCGTAATGGCGCTACTGTAGAAATTGCTCTGGAAGACGTAGTAGTTGGCGATTATATCCTGGTAGAAGACGGGAACATTGTTCCTGCCGATGCCCTTGTGCTGGAGGCTCACGATTTTAGTGTAAATGAAAGCACTGTAACCGGAGAATCGCTGGAGGTAACAAAAGAAATTAGCCCTCCAAATAACAAACTGCTACAGGGTACCATGGTAACCGGTGGTTCCTGTATTGCAGAGGTAAGTGCCGTTGGAGCTAAAACTGTTTTTGGAAAAATAGGCCAATCCCTGAGTGAAAATAAAACCGTTAAAACCCCGCTGCAGCTGCAGATCCAGAGTTTTGTGCGCTCCCTGGTAAGTGTGGGTGTTGTGGCCTTTGTCATTGTATGGGGCATCAACTACTTCTTATCCAAAAGCATCCTGCATGGCTTACTTCATGGCTTAACACTGGCCATGTCCATTCTGCCGGAAGAAATTCCAGTTGCTTTCAGCACCTTCATGGCACTGGGGGCCTATCATCTTTACAAGTTAAAAGTAATCGCCCTCAGTCCACACACCGTAGAAACCCTGGGCGCGGCCACTGTTATTTGTACAGACAAAACCGGGACACTTACTAAAAACGAAATGCAGTTGGCGGCCATCTATGATTTTAGGTCTGACAGTCTTTTTGATTACACACAAAATCCCTTTACATTAAATCCGGTACTGGAATATGCCATGTGGTCATCTGAAACACAACCTTTTGACAGTATGGAAAAATCCATTCACCAGGCATATACCGAAGCTGCTGTGCCGGACAAACGTCCACACTACCGTATGGTTCACGAATACCCTCTTGGGGGTAAACCACCCATGATGACGCATGTATTTAAGAATGCTGAAAACAAAGCCATTATTGCTGTAAAAGGCAGTGTGGAAGCTGTACTGAAACATTCAAAATTAACTGAGGTTGAAAAAGAAAAAATAACCAAAAGATCCGCGGAATATGCGTTAAAGGGGTATAGAATTCTTGGTGTAGCGTTATCGGGACAGGATACAGATGCCTTACCGGCCAGCCAGGAAGAATTTGAATTTGAATTCCTCGGACTTATTGCCTTTTACGATCCTCCAAAAGACAATATTAGCGACACCCTTGAAAAATTTTATGCTGCCGGCATCTCGGTAAAAATGATCACCGGCGATCATCCTGAAACTGCCATTGCCATTGCAAAACAAATTCACTTAAAAAACAGCGGTACTTTTCTTACCGGTTCACAGATTTCGGAAATGAGTGTAGACGAGTTGCGCAAAAAAGTTTCAGATACCGATATCTACGCCCGTATGTTTCCCGACGCCAAACTTAAAATAATAGAAGCGCTGAAG
>CAZMHW010000208.1:0-6597 GCA_964566105.1 uncultured Akkermansia sp. | reverse complement strand
GTCCTGTACTTAGTAACACGAACGCCCCTTTAGTTGAATCAATGGCTGTCCAATAATCAATCCCACTCCAAGTAGTAGCACTATAACTAGGTGTAATCTCTTCAAATCCGCCATTATAGACGTAGTTGGCGATTTGGGAGTTTAAGTTAAACCCCATTAAACCCATAGTAAGCAATAAGACATAACTACTACAGGTTATTTTTCCGACTATATTCTTAATGGTTAACAATTAATTTTTTGCTGATGGTTTCGTGGTTAGAATTGGTAATAGTAACAAGGTATAAGCCATCAATGAGCTTCAAATCTAAGTTAGCGATAAAATCGTTAGTCTCCAAGTCCATTATTAATACAACACGGTTACTTAAGTCTTTTAACTCTATTTTCAATTTTTCGTTTTGTTGTCTGCTTACAAAAGTAATTTGAGTGCTTGCCGGGTTGGGAAACATTTCTACACTCCATTCTAGCTGTTTTTCAGGAATAGTATTATTGAAAATTGCCAGTCTGGAACCTCCTGAAGTTGGACAATCACTGAAATTATAAATCTGCCTCTTTATAAGATTATACAAGGCTCTTGCCTGGTATATACAGGCTCCATTGGTTCCAGGACACAAGTTGGCCAATGTAAACAATTCATTGTCGTAAGCAGTACTGATGGAATTAAAATTAGTACTTGCATAATTAGCATACCGCGCATAAAAATCCTTATAGTTTGTTTCTACACTATTAGTCGTAGTAATGCTGCTGTTTAAGCTGACGGCCCCACTGATATCATTGGTGTATAGTTGTTTTTCTACAGCCATAAATTTACCAATACTAGTAGTACTATGTGTGGTATAAAAACTGCCCATGGTTGAATTTGCGGTTCTTACACTATCATTCGCGTCAAGAAACCTGTATAAAGCAACCCTTGCCATGTACAATTGATCGGTATTGCTGTAATAACTACCATTAGGTAAGTTTACAGTTTTAGAATTTGGTAGGCCTGAACAGTTATAACCTGTAGCCGCGGTGTTCGCAATAACGTTTCCGGAATTTGTTGTGAACCATAGGGCTGGTAATACATTGCCGTTTCCATTAGGAGGAAGATATGCACCAGTGTTTTGAACATATAACCTGGAAGGTACTGCCGTACAACTCGCATTTACAAAGGTTCCAAAATAACTACCAGACCAGGTTCCACCTGTCCATTGATTAGAAATAGCAGTACTTGTTCCTCCTTGAACACCTATTACCCCCGCATTATCTAACACAAAACCTCTTGTCATTGGCAAAGTCATATTGTTTCCCCCCCAAACGGTGCCGCTATTTGAATTATCGAATACAAAACCCTGATAAGCTTGACTTAAATCATTGCAAGTTACACTCGGAGATGCGATGCCATAACCATTACTACCACAAAACACTAAAGAAGTGTAAATATTTGCTGTGGCTGAACTAGCAGCATAGCTTACGGTATTGCTTGAAATAATGTTTTTGCCAATAGTTGAAGTATTGGTTGGCATACTATTTAAAAGGTCTATTGCGTGCTGTGAAACTCCGGGATTAATTGCATTGTCTTCTTTTAATGTGATCACATTAGCTGTCATTTCAGATTGAAAGCCAGAATTATTACTTATGGATATACCTCTGAACACGTTTGTTAAAGTGTTATTTTTTACAGAAACAGCTTGAGCAAAAGGCGTGACTGTTAAACTAGGTACAAACCAGGGTGCTGTATTGATACCAGAAAATTTAACAGCGTTATCCATATAATTATTAGTACCTGTGCCTGATGAGAAAGAATTCAGATAAACCCGGAAGCGATTAGCCATAACACCGTTGATTTGATTTGTAGACAAACTATTAGTTGGTACTATTGTGAAGGTAGCTGGTACTATTTGAGTATTAATAGCGTTCTGGATATTCGTGAACTCATTATTACCCATATAATAGTCAAATTTATTGGTAGTTATAAAGACACCTGAGTTTCCAGGTAAAAATGAATTTGGACTGTAAAAAGAAGTGTTTTGTGTACTTCTGAAGATTGAGTTTTCAAGCCAGAACAAATATGGTTTATTTCCATCCACTCCTTTGTGGCAGTCCCAAAATCTATTTCCTGAAGATGCAGAGGTTCCCGTTAAAGTAAGCGCACTGTTCATAAAGCCGCTTGTAGTATGGTAAACGGCGCTACCCCCAAAAGTGGCGCCACCGGAAACAGTATAGGTTTTCGTATTTTGAAATGCATTGTTTATACAAGTAACGTTGCTATTAGAAGCTGAAATAAAACGCCCATGATTATCAAATAGATTGAAGCTTGAAGCACCTGTGCTACCAATCGTCATTCCAAAAGCAGTTCCACTGGTAACACCAACAGAGTTAATTTGAATTGCAATTTGAGAAATCTGATTTGAATAAGGTGGTTTTAGATTTGTAATAGGAAAGCCCTGGTTAAGATAAGGAGGAATTAAACCGGTTGTAGGTGTACTTTGTGATACATAACGGAGGTCAGCTGAGGCAGTATTTACTGACGAGGTTGTTCCTGTCTGTGGCCAAATAGTTGTGCCAACAGGAAGAGAAAAATCCCGGCAGGTGAATACACATTCATTAATATTGAATGGATAAGTAGAGTTTGTTCTTGAATACCCCGAAATATTTATATCGATGTAATTTTTATTGAAAGTAGTTTTAGATATTGTGAGAACATTACTCAAATTTGTAGTCGCCTGATTCACAACACTTACAGCATTAATGGCGTCCTCTATTAAGTTATCTTTTGTAACTCTCACCGTGTTTAAACTACCCCCGTCTAATACCTCGATTCCCTGCCACATATTATTGCTACAAGCATAAAGGTGAGCATCTGTGAGATTAATATTGGCATTGTTACTAACGGTAATCTTAACATTCGAGGCAAAAAGGATCTCGCCAACAAGTGTAAGGTTAGTTCCTGAAGGGATAATAAGGTTGCCGTTAAGTACTTTTGAACCTGTTATAGTTTGATTTGGTTGACTTAGGTTAGCTATTGCAGGGAATGTGGATGTACAACAAGCCGTAGAAATATTTAATGCTCCAAATGCCCAATAAGTACAACCAGCTGTAGAGGTTACCAATGCCGTGTAAGTGCCACTTGTAGTTGGCGTGATCGAAATAGTTGGTGTGGTTAATCCAGAAGGAATCCATGTTTGACTTGAAATACCTGAAAGAGAAGAACTTGTTAGGGAGAGGGTTTCTGTATTACCTGCGCATGTGACAGGGTAGTTTGTCACAACCTGAAAATTGGGCGGATTTACATCCGTTATACCAAATGCAAAAGTTTGAGACGAAACACAACCATTGCTAAAGTTTGCCGTTGCTGTATATGTTAAATTCGGCGTTACTGTTACAGTAAGGGGACTTACAGTGTAACCTCCAGGTTGCCAAACAATGGAAGTGAAATTACCAACTGCTGTAAGAGTTGCCAGACTCCCTGCGCAGGAGTTAACCATCGATGGAGTAATGGTGAAATTACTCACGTTAACTTGGACTGTAGCATAAGCTCCACAATTAACACTATTCACAATAAACGCGGAATATGTTGAAGTAGTAGAAGGTGTTACAACAATAGAATTTGTGTTGCTGGGTCCGGGGTACCAGGTTACGCAACTTGGATTACAAGCGGTACCCGATCCAATCGCTGTAAGTGTTACATTGGCACCTGAACACACATTTGAAGAACTTGTGTTTATAGAAACAGGAACGAAAGGAACGTTAATAGCAATCGTTTTAGTTGTTGAGCAACCGAGGGAACTGGTAGCCAATGCTGTATAAACAACATTACTGGTCGGATAAATTGTATATGGATTGTTCGTGTAGTTTCCAGGAGACCACAAAATCGTACTATAATTTCCAATTGCACTAAGAAGACCCGAAACACCAGGGCAGATATTTGTATTACTTGCACTTAAACTAAAGCTGGGAATATTTGGGGATACGCTTAAAGTTCCCGAATAACTACAACCACTATTTACATAGGCTTGCGCTGTGTAATTTGTTTGAACAGATGGACTTACAGCGATTGAATTCGCGACCACTCCACCTGGAGTCCAAGTATAACTCAGACCGCTTGTTGGGGAGAGAACACTCAATGTAGTTCCATTTACACAGGTTGTATTCGTTACATAAGCTAAATTAACCCCTGAATTAATTGTTCCCAAGCTAACTTGTTGAACAGCAGTTTGTGTGCAGCCGATCTGGTCAGAATATGTGTATGTAATAGTGTAAAGACCGTTAGTGAGAGTGGCAGGACTATTAAAATGATATTTAATAGGTGTAGTTGTTGTAGAAGTCACACCTGTACCCGTGAAAGTGCCATTCGGTATGCTTACATATTGTGCTAGGTCAGTATAACTTTGACTAGCACATATGTTATTTGCTGGGAGATTAAATTGGGCGGTCTGCGAAATTGGCTTAATTGAAATGTTATCTAATAAGACATAAAAAATTATACCATTGCTGGAACCGCCAGGAAACATATTATTAAGCACATTATATCCTAAATGTTGATCTGCCCCCATATATAGCCAATTACCATTAAAAGATTGGGTATAGGTAAAAGTTACATTGTAATTCCGCCATATATTGAATGTAGAAGACAGCGTAACAGATTTAATCGTAGTTATGATACTATTCGGAAAAGTATTTAAACTGCTAGGTTGGTAGTTATTACTGGTAGCAAAAGAAAGTACCATTGGAACACTACTTGTATTTATTGCTTGAGTGTTGCTTGTGATAGCAAAAGGATCTGTTTTGGCGCCAACAAATTCGTATGCCCAGAAATTCAGAGTATATACTTGGTTATTTAACAAAGGTGTTCCTAAGAAATTAGCGTAACTTTCAGATAAAGCAATGTCAGTTTGTCCGCTGACAGATCCTAAGCCAATAACGGCAGAGTTAGTCGAGGGGCTAATACTCGTAAAAGGTTGTACACTTCCGTTGAAAGAAGAAGAATATGTGCTAACTCCAAGATTGGCGGACATCGTGCTCGTATTACAGCCACTCGCGAAGATGTCGGGACTCAGAGTGTAAGGTATCCAACAGGAAGCGCTCACTGAATTACCATTAGTTGCAAGCATTCCTCCACAGCCAGTTTTACTCTCGAAGGTGCCATTTTGAACCATATCACAAGGAGAAGCTGGAATGCAGTTTCCGGGAAATACAAACCCATATATATAAGTTATATTGCCTTGATTGCCGCTGGCATCAACAGGAATGTATCTCAGTAAAATAGGCCCAACATAATTCGCATTTGGAGTAAAACTTATCACACCAGTTACCGTATTCGTATTTAGGTTGCCATTATTATAAACAGTTTGAATACAGGTTGCCGTTACAGCAGAACTGGCATCATTCGAGATAATACTGTTTGGCCCGGAGCTAATACTAAAATTAATGGCTCCACCAGTAGAAGTATAGGTATAAACTCCATTCACAAAGCCGTCGTTTTGACCCCAAATATTGATTGGTGCGCAGGCACCACTATAAACAGTAGAGGCGCCAACAGCAGCACTTGTGTAGCTCGTTGAAACAGTGTAACCCAGATCACAAAAAACTTTACGCTCTTCAGGTTTAAGATACCTTTTGTTAGTGCCATTTCCATTGGCTTTAGTCATTGTAAAATATTGATCGTTATTTAAAACATTTGTTGTTGGAAACCACATATCTTCAAAGTGACTCAGGCTGCTAGGTGGTTCAAAACAAGCAGGTGTATAGACCGGCATCCAGGCTAAGTTGCCACTATTGTACAAACAAGCGTTAGAACACGTTGTTGAATTGGTTGGAGAGACACTGGTACAACTAGGTGCAAGATTAAGAGTACTTGAGGTAAAACTTAGCCCGTATTGAGTGGAACAACCGCTACTTGTTAGTAGTGGATTGTGATTTTTATCGTACAGATATTTGTCATACAAAGAGTAATAATTATTGAACGATCCAAATTTTGAAAAACCTGAACTACTGATAAGTGATGCAAAGCCAAGGGCGTGAGTAATTTCGTGGAGAATAACGGTATATAAATCTAGTTGGTTGGAAGCCGCCAATGCACTTGAATAATTGGTAAACCAATTGTAACTTGGGTTTGCGAAATTAAAAGCCATTGCTCCGTGATAAAAGCCTGAACCTCCGGTGGAAACTACGGGTGAAATTAAATTCGTCCAAGCATCTTGTTTGCTCTTGATGGTCTTTTGTAGCATATTTTCTGCAATTCCTGGATTTGAGCTTGTTGGATTATTTGGAATGGCATAAAAACTAGTTGCAAGTCCAAGTACACCGCTTGTTGAAGGAGTAGAAACACCGTAATTGGTGATATCATCAACAAGCATATTAACACGCACATTGGCTGGCCAAGTTGCCCAGCCACCTAAAAGTCCGGAAACATTTTCTAGAATATGACAAACCAACGCACGTCTGTCATTATGTGCTTGAATTATTGTGGATTCCATTCCTGAACCATTTGCAAAATACACATTAAAAAATCCAGCACTGCAAGTCGTAGTACTAGAAACTTGTATTGTATTTTGAGAATCATCTAATCTAACCTGCAAATTGGATAGAGAATATTCCCTCCCATCTTTATCGTAAACC
>CAZMHW010000207.1:0-6610 GCA_964566105.1 uncultured Akkermansia sp. | reverse complement strand
GGTCAAAGCTTTGGGTTAAACCCGGAATTACCTGCTGTGCCTGTCCCTGAATCAATTCAATCTTGTCTTTGAATTCGGAGCCTTCTATAAATTTGCGTGCAAAATGGTTTGTTTCTTCGTTCGGATCAATGGTAATCAGTCTGCCTCCATCTTTTAACCCTTCTGCCAGACAAAGGGCTGAATAACCGGTGTAGGTGCCTATTTCCAGAATAGTGGTTGGTGCAACGAGTTTTGATAAAAAACTCAGCAAACGACCCTGCAAATGACCACTGAGCATACGCGGACTCCCGATTTTAAGATGTGTTTCGCGGTTGAGTCGTTTTAGTAAATCGCTTTCCTTCTCCGAAAACGTCTCACAATACTCTAAAAGTTCTTCTTTAATAAATTCCATCGTATAATTTCAATAACTTTTAAACTTTCCAACCCTCCAACTTTTTCATTTTAACTGAGTCTTTTATGAATGATCTTGCTCACATTGCCAAATACCTGTCCCGGTGAGAATTTACGCCAATCGAAATCATCCAGTTCACCGCCGCTGATAAAATAATAATCGATACCGGCGCGTTTAAATTCTTTTAAAACATGGTCTCTGAAATTGAGCATCACTATCCAGCCTTCGTCCCCGTTGTCGTCAAACCATTCTTCGTAGTAGCTGTCGTCACTGTAATGGAAGTTAAGTACGTTTTCACCTACCAGTATGTATTTGTTGATTCCAAAATAATTGAGCTCATCAATAAAGTCACGTTTTAAGAACATGATGTCGTTATTAATAGCGTCGTTCCATTCGCCCAGAAATTCAATGATGGCATACTTTTCTTCGTAGTCCACAAACAGTATTTTAATGTAGAGGGTCTCGCTGCCAATATCGTCCCATTGTGGATGGATGTAAAAATTGTAAATGGTATTGCTGAACTCAAATTCACTGTATTCTCTGCCATAGAAGGGCGAATCGGGATCTTCGGCCGCTACGTAAAGGTGTTGCCAGTTATAAAAGGGTTCAATGGTGTGCATGGGCAAATGTACTATTATTGACATGAAAAGTAAAGAAATCGTCTTTACTCAGATCAGAAATAAAAAGGAAGGAAGACGCTTATTGCTGATCCCTGCTGAATGGCATCTTTTTGGTGATCTTAATTTTCAGGGCTTCGCGGATGGTTTCAAGGGCGGTAAGAAGAATAATACGAATATCCATTCCGGTAGTTGCGTGTTCTACATAATACAAATCCCATTGTAGCCTTTTATAAATTGAACGAATATTGGGAGTTGGTCCTCTGAAACCGTTAATCTGCGCAAGCCCTGTAATTCCAGGTTCAACCAGGTAACGGTTATAATACCCCGGGAAAATCTCGGCAAAATATTCAGAATCTTTAAGCATGTGGGGGCGAGGACCAACGATGGACATATCACCAATTAACACATTGATAAACTGAGGTAATTCGTCGAGGTTAGAAACCCTTAAAAACTTGCCCATTCGGGTAATACGGGGATCGTTAATCGCAGCCTGAAGGTCGTTAGCGGCCTTATTTACCTGCATGGTTCTGAGTTTAAAACAATTAAAGGTCTTACCTCTGTACCCGGTACGTTTTTGTTTAAAGAAGATGGGGCCCCGGGAATCGAGTTTGATCAAAATAGCCAGAATGGGCATTAACCAGCTCAGAATCAAAAGAACTATTAAAAGGGAGAAAAAAATGTCGATGCTCCGTTTTACGATCAAAAAACTGCGGCGTCGGTTCTCAACAGCCTCTAACAATTGTTCGTTATGTTCCAGAGTAAAGGCTTCTTTGTCAAATATGGCGCTGTTTTGAGTCAAGGTTAAGTAAATGTTATAAAAGGGCAAACAAAAATACTCTAAATTCGTCGATCAAAATTAACTTTAGTTCAAATAAAGTGCTAAAAGACCTTAAATTTTACTAGTAAAAATAACCTAAAATCAACGTATTTGTCGAATTTTCTTTAGAATAGTATTGAACAAAAGAATGTTGGCTAAAATGAGTTACAAACTAAGACATTTCTGACGGAGGTGGATGTAAGTGTCTGTGTCAGATCAAAGTATATAGCACCAGGGCAGAGATCCCGTTTAATGAGGAATAATGCGCTTTAGCTGTTATTTTTTTGAACCGATAAAACTCTTAATAAGTGCTTTGAAGGCCTGATCTTTTCCAGCTTTACCTTCGATGGAATTCAAAAACAGATCATAATAGATATTCAGGAGGTCGGGGTGGACCAAACGTTTGAGACTTTTGTTTTCAGCGAGGTAATAGGGACTTTTTGGGCCGGTTACCAAGAACATATTTTGTTTATACCAGTAGTCTACCTCTTTTGTTTCCCAGAATTTGTCCCTCAGGCTGTCGTGCATCGTATAACCATGTTTGTAAAACAAATCCTGCCAATAAGATGGCCATTGCTCATTAAGGTGATTTTGACCTCCCTGGCGAGGAATAGCCGCTGAAAAAATAATAGTTTGACTAAGATTACAAATACTTTTTACAAATACTTCGGCATTTTTTGGAGAAATGTGTTCGGCAACCTCCAGAGAAATGGCCAGGTCGTAAGAACGGTTGCTAACGATCTCTTTTTCAAGATCGGCGATGATGATCACTTCTTTTGGAACTTCAATTTTAGTCAAATCGAGGTGAGATCCATCGTAACCATTTATATCGTTGATTCCATGGTCAGAGAACACTTTCAGCCAGGTGCCTAGTCCGCAACCAATATCCACAACACTTTTGGGAGAATAGGACTTGATTAGTTCGGGTACTACTATTGACGCGGCACGGGTATTGTGCTCTTCTTTAACATGGATGTATTTACTTTTTTTCATACTTTTACACGGTATTGTAAAAATTAAGTTTCTGCCAAATTTTACTCAAAAATTACCCTTTATGTTTCTAAGGTCTAATTTTGAGCAATATTACAGTTTTTTATACAATCAAATAAATTTTGCATTGTTTTTTGATCTCACGAGCGCAGGTATAACATTATAAAGCCACATGGATAAGCAATTTGGTAAAACAAAATTAATAAAGGATATATCTGCAAACACTATTCAAATTGCTATAACCCAGATATTTAGTCTGGTAATTTTTTACATTACGTCGAGGTATCTTGCCAAGGATGATTTTGGAGAATTAAATTGGTCTACTGCTGTGGGTTCTACGGTTATAGCTCTGGCGTCGTTGGGTCTGGATGTGGTTTTTGTAAAACGTCTCGCTTCAGGTGAAAATGCTTTGACCTTAAGCGGTATTCACTTTTTTCACACAGTTGTTGTAGGCCTTGTGTTGAGTCTTTTGATCTTTTCGTTTGATTACGTATTCCCTTCCTTTATAGGGGCTCACCCTTTGTTTTTTATGGTGTTTATCAACCTGTGTATATTAAACATTGCCAATTCTTTCCGCCTTGCTTTAATGGGGTTAGAAGTCTACAAATATCTTGCTGTTCTTGCCCTGATTACCAATCTGTTCAAATTCTTCTTTATCGTTACACTTTACGTGACCCATCATTTTAGCATCATGAATGTTATCTATGTTTTTATTCTAACGTCATTGCTGGAATTTCTTTTGGGGTATTATCTGGTGAACAGAAGTATAAAAAATAGAATTAAACCACTGCTTAAAGTTGTTGAATATAAGTACTTCATACTTGAATCGTTACCTCAATTGGGGGTGGTTTTTTTTGATTCGGCGCTGGCCAGGGTAGATTGGATTTTATTAGGTATTCTTAGCACAGCTTCTATTACCGCCGAATATAGTTTTGCTTATAGAATGTACGAATCGTCTAAACTACCCTTGCTGGTAATTGCTCCAATATTACTTACCCGATTTTCCAAACTTTTTGTTAATCCTGATAAGATCAACGGACAGAACCGTAATGAAATAGAAGTGTTTTTTAAACTGGAATTGTTTATTGTCATGCTTATACCCGTAGTACTTATTTGTGTGTGGGCACCCTTAATAGATTATTTTACCGACAACAAATACGGAAGTTCTAACGAGTTAAATTACATCGTACTTGCGGCATGTGTTCCGCTGCACTGCATCTCTAATTTTTTATGGAGCATGGGCTTTGCTCAGGGACAATTAAAAACCATCATGTACATCACCATTGCAGTTGCTTTGATTAATTTGCTCTTAAATCTGTTTCTCATTCCCAATTACGGAGCTCTTGGCGCAGCTTTCGCATTCCTTATATCCACTTTTTTTCAAACGCTTTTGTACATTAAATACATGAAACAGGACCACATCAGGCTCGATGTAAAATCTTCAATATTAGCTTTTGTAAATGCGCTAATTGCCGTGATTACAGCAAAATTTCTTACAAATAATGCTATATTTGCTACACTAATTTCAGTGAGTGTGCTAACCGTATTGGCATTGATCACTAACCAAATAAATTATAAACAAATAAAGACGATTATTAAACCTTAGTTTACTATGCAGGCTTCCGTCACTATTGTGGTAAAAACCTTTGAACGACCAAAATCCTTAAAAAATTTATTGCAATCAATTAGTAAACTGGGTTTAAAGTATCCTATACTTGTGGCAGACGATAGCAGGATAAGCTTGGAAAGAGAAATTAAGTCTGAATTTTCTGATCTGGAGATCACATGGTTAAGTTTGCCATTTGACACAGGTTTATCGGAAGGAAGGAATATTCTGGTAAACGCCGTAAAATCGCCATATTTTCTTTTATGTGATGATGACTTTGTATTTGATGAAAGGGCTGACATCCAGAAAGCGCTCAGGTGTCTCGAAGAAAACAAACTGAGTGTTTTGGGTGGAGATTTTTATAATTACGTCACTATTCCAAACATCAAACGGTTTATTAAGCTGATCTTGACCGATCCGGTTAAAGTAAAAATGTTCATGTTGAAAGAATATTCTACAAGCCGGTATCTTGGAGTTTTTAAAGAGAGTGCAGATGGAGCCTGCGAGTTGTTGATCACCAACAATAAACCTTCGCAACTCCCCTATTATTGCGACCTTGTGAATAATTTCTTTTTGGCAAAAACAGATGCAATTAAAAAAATGGGCGGCTGGGATCCTCAGTTAAAATTAGGAGAACACGAGGACTTCTTTTTTCGGGCTAAAAAAGCAGGGTTAGCCGTTGCTTACCTCCCTGATTTCGGAATCGGTCATTACCCGGTTATACGCTCCAATTATAAAAAATACAGACTGAGAGCTCAGGAGTTTAAACGAATGTTTGTCAAAAAACACGCTTTTAAAAGTTACAGCGAGGTACAAACTGATACCAATGAGGTACTTTTCAAAATCTAAGGTTATTGGGTCACTAACACTTTTCAAACTTTTTTATTTGAATGAAATTGTTTCCGGGAAATATGCTAAGAAGGCTTAAACAACTGTTTCAGTCAACTGACGTTGCTTTTTTGCTTTTCTTATTGCTTTTTCTGAATATAAAATTACCCATAAAATTATTCGCGGTAGTTTTCATTTATTTTATGCGGCCGAATTTTAAATTTGGTTTGAGTTTTGGGAAACAGTCCCGTTTACCGCTTTTTTACGTTGTAATAATACTTCTGGGGTTCTTAAATTTCTTCATCAATGGGAATCTGGAAACGAACTACATTTTTGTATTTCTGTGTTGTGTCTCCGTCTGGGGTATTGGATTACTTGCTATTCATCAGATAAAACTGGCTATCGAAAAGAATGGTGTGGAAAAGGTTGGCAACGCTCTGCGCGTTTTTTTTATCGCGAACGCGGTGGCGAGTGTTCTGAATATTGTTGCCATTATCATTGAAACGAAGAGTTTAAATCCATATACTTTCGAAGGACTCAGTTATAAATACTTTACTTCAACCGGCGATTATGTGCGCGGAATCATGTTCGATATGTGTACAACAAACATGATAATCAATGCTTTTGGTTTATTTTATTTTCTTTATTTAGAAAAATATCTTCTTTCAGCCATGTGTTTGTTAATTGTTTTACTGACAACAAGCAACCTTGGTAACATCGTTTTGATCTTCTTCCTTATCATCAGCTTTTTCTTTTTATCAGGCAAACTGAATAAAAGTATCATTCTGTGTTATTTTGGGGTTCTTTGTGTTTTTATGGTAAAAGTGTCGCCTGCGAACCTCGATTATTTTGTGGGCTCACTAAAAAAATTCCAGAAAAAAAACTCTGTTACTACCAGTCCTGCGATTGTGACGGTTAAAAAGCCAAATACAGATTCTTTATTGAGGGTGTATGTTAGCAGAAAAGGGAGTGAAAAGTTCCGGGAAAAAGAATATAAAGAGCTAATGGCCAAAGCGAGCTCAATCTACGAGATCGGCCTGAAAGTAACCGCGCGAAAAACCGAGGATCTTAAGGTAGATTCAAGTTTTGATAAGAGGAACAGAGAGGCGCATTCAAAAATGATCGATTTTTGTAAAACGGTTTATGGCGATTCTCTGGCATTGTCCGCGATAAGCTCCGGGAAAACGAAAAAATATCCCGGAAAATTGATTTCCTTTCTGCAGACAAAAGATTACCTGTTACAAAACAAAAAGAATCTTTTTTTGGGGGCAGGTCCGGGTAATTTTTCGTCAAAATTTGCTTTTAGAGCCCTTGGATTAAGAACAGATGGGGCGTGGTTACAGAATTACACCTATATG
>CAZMHW010000206.1:0-6644 GCA_964566105.1 uncultured Akkermansia sp. | reverse complement strand
GGGGGTGCGTTGTAATCTAAATTAATTTTAACCCCTGACTCTGAATCACATTAAAAATTCAAAATTATGTTGGGCTTTCAATGGCACCTGTATCGCCTGGCTCTGTTACCGCTTTACGGCAAAACACCAGCGACTCCATACAGCCCTGTGTCGTCACCACATCTTCTCCACTGATGTTTCCATCCCAGTTAAAAGCCAATCTTGCAATCTGTTGACGCAAAAGTACGTTCCCCTGTATGTTTTCGTAATGGACACAGCCGGTTGGACTCTGCCGCACTACCTCTATAAGAGATTTATTTAATTTAGCCAATGGTAATAAACTGACGTCGGGTGCGGCGAGAGACAAACGGATTACACCGCTTTGTGAAAGGTTTTTAAACACCAGGGTTATCATCTCCTGCACGTCCATCTTTTTTAAAGTAAGGCCCTGTTCCTTTACTTCCTCTATGCGCGGAAGCTGCGAGGGAATATATTTTACATAGTAGCCGGATTTAGGACGCGCCTCAATAAGACCCCGCATCTCCAGTTCCGAATAGGCCTTGTAAGCCGTGCTCATACTGATTCCCTGTTCCCGACTTAAAGCTCTAACGGAAATAAGTTTATTACCCGTTTTCAGAACTCCGTTGTAAATAAGTGTTTCGATGCGTTCAGCCACCTGTTGGTACAGAAATTCATCCTCTCCGGAAATGATGGTAGATTGTGTCATTTCTAAAATCTGTTATGCTCAAAATTACACTTTCTGAATCTGTTTTTAAAACAAATAAAGGAAGAATTTTGTCTTGTCGGGTACACAACCCGCCTAAAATAAAAAAACCTCTCTTATGAAAACAACATTGGCCATACCGGTTAAAAGAACAAAACACAGTCGTCTTAGTGAATTTGATTTTGAACACATTGATTTTGGAAGAACACCTACCGATCACATTTTTATTGCTGAATACAAAAACGGGGAATGGCACAATGCCCGTGTTGAACCTTTCGGCAATCTGAGCATTAGTCCCATGTCGCTTGGTCTTCACTATGGACAAACCGTCTTTGAAGGCCTGAAAGCTTTCCGTTCAGTAACAGGAGATATCAATGTGTTTAGGGTAAAAAAACACTTCGAACGTTTTAACTTATCGCTTGAACGCATGTGTATGCCTGCTGTACCTGAAAGTCTTTTTACCGAAGCCATTCATGCGCTGGTAGAAACCGATCAGAAATGGGTGCCCGGTCTGCCGGATTCTTCTTTATACATACGTCCTTTTATGATCGCCATAGAATCAAAAATTGGGGTGAAGGTTTCTGATGAATATCTGTTTATGGTGGTTTGTTCGCCTATGGGAAAATATTATTCAAAAAATTTAAAAGTAAAAGTAGAAACGGATTTTGTTCGCGCCGTGGAAGGCGGTACCGGATCTGCTAAATGTGCCGGAAACTATGGAGCCTCTTTTTATCCCACCCGGCAGGCAAACAAAGAAGGATTTGACCAGGTATTATGGACCGATGGAAAACACAACGAGTTTATTGAAGAATCCGGAACCATGAACGTTATGTTTGTAATTGACGATGTATTGGTAACTCCACCGCTTAATGGCAACATACTTGATGGTGTGACCCGTAACTCCCTTATTAGCCTTGCAAAACAGATGGGTGTAAAAGTAGAAGAGCGAAATATCTCTTATAAAGAACTTGAAAGAGCTTTTGCAGAAGGTAAAAAAGTAGAAGCCTTCGGGGCAGGCACTGCTGCTGTGATTGCGCCGATTGAAAGCATTCACATTCAGGGCATCTCCTATTCTTTGCCTGTAAAGGAAAATGCTTTAATGTTCAGACTGAAACAGCAGTTAAACGACATTCGTACCGGAAAGGTGCCCGATACATTTCACTGGAATCATAAAATTGCAGGTGAAGCTTAATTTTAACTTTGCCTGATTATTTATAATAGGTGTACTGGATGTTATACGCGACAATTTTTTCTCCAAAAGAGAAATAATAATTGCGATCGGGCAGGCCATTTTTATTCAGTTCTTCCTTGTTCTGCCGGATGTCATTCATAGTGGTGCCACAAAAGACGAAGGATCTTGTATCGGGTTCAATAAAGGATTCGCCCTCTACGTAATAATTTTTTGCGTTGGTTTCTAGAAAGCGTTTGTAGAAAAAGTGCTGTTTTAAGGAAGCCGGGTCCAGGTTAATAAAGCCTTTTTGCAGGCTTCCTTCAAAATTTCCAGCCGTATCCACTTGGGCGCAGGTGTATAAAAAAACTGTATCGTAATCTGTTCTGAATTTTTGTGAGTGGTTAAAGTAATTCCAGTTATAAAAATCATTCTGCTCATTTATCAGTCCTCCCCTCTTATAAATTGTGGTCCGATATTCCTTATATGTCAGGCTGGTATCTCCGTTCGTATATGTATGAAGAATGACGCACTCCGAATCTGTTCTCACGAGGAAAGGTCCCAGATAATGGCTGGTTGTTTTTAACTCTTTATTCCCCGAACGTGATTTACGTTTGACGCTAAAATACAAGCTTCCATAATATCCTTCACCGTTTATCGCTCCGGCAGTATCAAACTCCACGAAGTGAAACTGATTACCTTTTTGGTCATAAAATTCCAATTTCTCTACTCTTTTTTCCTTGATCCGCTGCCTGCATTCCTCAGAAAATATTACCTCAGACCTCTTCCAGTAGCGCTCTTCAAATGCAGAACCATGTAATGCGTCACTCCAACTATATGTAATTTGTTGGGCAAATGATGTGGCAGACCTCACCAGAAAAAGGAAAAGCATACATTTTATCCAAAGTTTTGGGTTCGACAACATGATATAATAAATATAAATAAAATCTGCTTACTTAAGCTGTTGTATACCACATTTTTTATAATTTGCAGGTTCAATGCGTTAGTCCCGATGCCCAAAATCTTTGTTTGTATAGCTTTGATTTCTCTATTTGCCGGATCCTGCGCAGTACGGTCTGTTTACGTCCCTGCGGCACAAAATGTGACCCTCTTTGACAGCAACAAACAGGTACAGGCCACAGGTTACCTCGGCGTGAATACCTTCCAGCTTCAACTGGCACACAATCCTGTAAATCATTTTGTGTTTGGTTTGAACAATTCTTATGGTGCGGGCCTTTCCATTTACGAAGGATATATGGGGCTTTATAACTATACTAAATCCAATGCCACCTGGCGTTACGAGGTGCTGGCAGGTGGAGGCTACACAGATAATTACTCTCAGGTAAATCATGGCACGTTCGCGGCACTTCAAAACAAAAATTCTAATTTTGAAACGGTCTCCATTTACAATAAATTATTCCTGCAACCTTCCTTTGGCTATTTTTCGGAAATTAAAATGTACAAACTTTTTTATTCCTTTAGCTTTGGCACACGTGTTTCCGGCATCGCTTTTCAAAAATACATTTACCGGGAAATAGACGCGGATGCCACGCTGCCCAACGGACCTGATGTGTACGTGGTGAATAAAGAATATTACAACAAAACACTTTTTCTTTTAGAACCCTGCCTTACGAACAAAGTCCGTATAAAAAACGTTTCCGCTGTATTGCAAGCCATGGCCATGATGCCCTATTCTTCTCAGATCGATATCCGTTACACAAAATTTAGTCCTGTTTTTTTGCTGAGCCTGGGCCTGCAATACAATTTTGTATTTAAAAAACGAGCAACACCAAAATCATGAAAGGAGTGGTAGCTATACTGTCTGCACTCCTGCTGCAGGCCTGTTTCTTTTTGGGACCTTCTCCCAAAAAAAGACTTCACCAGCTCCAACAGCGGAAACCCATCGATGTGGCTATTATTCCCGGCTTGCCACTTTATCAGGGCAAATGGGACACGCTTCTGAAAGCGCGTCTTTTGTGGTCAGAATTCCTGATCAAAAAAGGATACGTAAAAAACGTACTTTACTCTGGTAATGCGGTATACAGTCCCTGGTTAGAGGGGCCGAGCATGGCTTTGTACGCGAAACAACTGGGCATCGCTGAAGAACAGATCCTGATTGACACTCTGGCCGAACATAGTACTGAAAATTTATTTTACGGTTATCTGCTCGCCAAACAAAAAGGCTACAAAACCATTGCAGTGGCCACCGATCCGTTTCAATGCGCGATGCTGCATAAATTCGCGAAAAAGAATTTTAAAGAAGAAGTGTATTTTATTCCCATAGTGTACGACAGCATTCGTCACAACACGGGGCGGGACATCAGTATTGATACAAACCTTACTAAAAAAGTAAACTTTATTCCGCTAAGCGAAAAACAAACCTATAAAGACAGACTGAAAGGGACACGCGGGAAACATATTAGATCCAATTAAAACACCAGACTCACGACAGTCCCCTCCCCCTCTTTGGATTGTAACTGAATATTCCCTTTGTGTAAAATCATGATCTGTTTGCACAAACTCAGGCCAATACCACTCCCGGTTTTTTTAGTACTAAAAAACGGAATGAAGATTTTATCCATGAGCTCGGGTTTAATACCGCTGCCATTGTCAGCCACTTTCAGGGTAATTCTTCCGTTGGCATTCGCTTCTGCGGCAAGCACCACTTTTGGATGGGCCTGATCTTTCACCGCGTCAATAGCATTTAAAATAAGATTTATTAAAACCTGTTCCACCAAATTGGAGTCGGCCTCAAAAGCTAAAAAAGGGTCACGTAAAATCACTTCGAGTTCTATTTTCTTTTTTTCAATGGTAGGTTGCATGAGTTGTTGCACATGCTCGAACAACTCCATCACCGTAATTTTTGCCACACTGGCTTTGGTAATCTTACTTAAGTTGCGGTATGTTTCGGTAAACTTCAACAGACCTTCACTTCTTTTTTTTATGGTGCTGATGCCCATTTCAATATCACTCAGAGATTCTTTCGTGTTTTCGGGATTACGCATGGAATCCTGGATGTTACTCTTGAGTGTTTCTGCCAAAGAAGAAATAGGCGCTACTGAATTCATGATCTCATGCGTCATCACGCTCAGTAATTTTTGCCAGGCTTTTGATTCCGTTTCATCCAACGCCTCATTGATGTTTTGAAAGGCAATGAGTTTGTACTTTTTAGTTTCATTCTGAAAGGTTGTGGCCGACAATAATACTTTGTAAACATTTTTATCCTTTGTAATAGAACTTACGACGTTATTTCCCGGAGCCAGTTCCAATACCTGCTCGTACAAATCTTTGTTTCTCTTTTCAAGAGAGTGTATTGTTTTCAGGTAAGGGATCTGAAGGAGGCTTTTGAGCGATTCGTTCATCCACAGGATCTCTCCGCTCTCTGTTTCGTATGACAAAATTCCGGTGTCAACAATTTCGAGAATGGTTTTTAAATGCAGGTACTGTGTTTCCTTTTCTTTACTGATAATTTTAAAAGTGTCGTTAATTTCGTTAAAACCCGTACGAAAGGGCTGAAGTTCTGCCGGCGCACGTTTTACATCGAAGTACCTCGAGAAATCACGGTAGTGCACAGCCTCTACAAATTGTTCGATCTCACTCTGCGCTTTTTTATGAAAATTATAATAATCAAAAAACTGAAAAATAATAACGGGAACTATGACAAGCTCCAGCAGATACCAGCCTTTTACAATGGAAAAAGAAGCCAGGAACAGCGTCGCAAATACCAGGATGGCCCTGATCAATATATTCCAGCCGAAGCGTTTAGATTTCATATTTGCTCAATCTGCGGTAAAGTGCGGTGCGGGTGATTCCCAACTCTTTGGCCGCTTTGGTTATATTCCCATTATTTTTCTCAATCACCCTCAAAATAGTTTGTTTTTCGATGGTACTTAATTTTGTTTCACTGTCTTCTTCCGAAATAAGTTTAGTGTTGTTTTCCAGAGGAGAAAAAATCAGGTCCCCCGGCTGCAACACCTCTGAATCGGCCATGATCACAGCACGTTCCACAATGTACTGCAACTCCCGAACATTACCGGGATAATGGTAGTCCTGCAATTTTTCCAAAGCTTTATCACTAAAGGCCGCCTCCGGTTTAAAATACTTGTTCCCGTAAAACTTTAGAAAATGCCGCGCGAGTAAAGCCACATCCCCCTTACGCGCACGCAGAGGAGGTACCATTATTTCAACCGTGTTGATCCTGTATACAAGGTCTTTGCGGAATTTAGTTTCGTTGGCCAGTTCGATGAGGGGTAAGTTTGTTGCACAGATCAAACGTAGGTCCACCGGAATATTGGTATTGGTACCCAGGCGAACAATCTGCCTGTTTTGCAACACGGTTAAGAGTTTTGCCTGTTGTTGTAAAGAAATATTGCCTATTTCATCCATAAAGAGTGTTCCACCATTGGCCGCTTCAAATCGCCCGGCACGGTCTTCACGGGCATCCGTAAAAGCCCCACGTTTATGTCCGAATAACTCACTTTCAAATAAACTCTCGGTCAGCGCGCCCACATCTACCTTTACGTAGGCTTTGTTAGCACGCATGGATTTTTGGTGAATGGCTTTGGCAATAAGATCTTTCCCTGTTCCGTTCTCTCCCAAAATTAAAATGTTCGCGTCGGTAGGGGCTACTTTCTCAATTTTACTAAAAATGGTTTGCATCACATCGCTGCTACCGATCAAACCGAGTTCATCGAAATTTTGCGCTCCACTTGTACTCTTTTCTCCGTCTTTCTTGCGCAAGACCTCTTGTATGGCTTCAACCAGTTTCTGATT
>CAZMHW010000205.1:0-6670 GCA_964566105.1 uncultured Akkermansia sp. | reverse complement strand
GCATCTACCACTATAATTTTGGAAATCAGTTCCGGATAATCCGCCGCCAGAGCCATGGCCAGTCCACCGCCCATGCTGTGGCCAATGATCATGGGTTTAACGAGTTTGTTTTTTTCGATGTAAGAGGCAATAGCTTTTTCCCAGCCGCTGAAACTTGGATTGGCCTGGGCAGCTACACCTGCAAATCCTGCCATGGTGAGGGTGTAGCAGGTGTAGTCTTTTTCCAGTAAGCCGCGGGTGTCGGTCCATACCTCCCCGGAGCAGGCAAATCCGGGAATGAGGATCACAGACTGTTTACCCTTGCCCGAAATTTTTGCATCGAAGGGGTAATTGCCTGTTTGGCCAAATACATTGTAACACAGAGCTAAGAACAGCAGAATAATGACGGCAATCGTTAGTTTTTTCATTTTCTTTTTTTTGATAGTTACCCTTTAGATACCGTTTTATCTAAAATGTTACAGGTAACTCAAAAAAAATTAAAAGGAGCTTTTTTCCTTTTCCACCTTTACGTCGTCTATCCAAAAAGTTCCGGCAGCAAGCACATTCACTTCTATGCGCATTCTTTCCATTTCTTCAGGAATCGTGTAATGGTAAGAGATGTGTTGCCATTCGTCCGTGTTGGCAGATGAACGTAACTGCGGCCCCTTTGACATGTGAACGGCGTTTACCGCGCTGATGTTAACCGAATAGTCTGCACCCTTGTTTTTGATCCAGAAACTTACAAGATATTCTTCTCCTGGTTTTACGGGAATTTCCTGGGCGATGCCGGGAGAAAAGCGGCCTCCTTTGGAAGAGCAGTTTCTAACGGTGTATTTTAGGGATTGTTGCCCCTCTTTAAAATCGGAGCGGTCGTAACTGAGATCAAAATCGCCTTCTCCGGTTGTTTTTGGGGTATAAACCAACCAATTTACAGGCAGGTCTTTTTTAACGTGTTCAAAGCCTCCGTTTAAACCTAATCCAGGATCTGCTACCGATTCGCTCATCTGGAGCATACAACCGGTAAGGAATGGGGTGGAAGCAAGGGTGAATAACAGGCAGGAGCCTATAAGCATGTTTTGTGTTTTCATTTGAATGTTTTTTATTTTTTACGGATGGCCGATCCGGGAACAAAATTAGAGAGGGCTTCTAACTTTATTTTTGACAATTATCAAAAAAGAAACAAGGGCGATCGCCGCGGAAGAAAAATCATAGAATGCTAAGCTCTTAATCTATTAGCTTTGTTTTTTAAACGTCAGCGTATTTTTCCAGGCTGGCCGATCCGAAGCGGACTGCTTACTTAGGTTAAAAAATCGTAGCAATAATAATTTCAGTGGAATTTATACCTGTTTAGAAAATTTTGTGTTTAAAGCTTACTGTAAAAATGGGAGAAAACAGTTTAAAACCGAAATGCAATATGGCTTCTTCTGAAAGAAGCGGACTTAGGTTGATAAAAACTTATTTAATAGCTTCTTCTGTTTTTTGTTTCAGTTTATCTTCCATCTCCGAGGTGAGTTTGGTGTCGAAGGAAAAATCCTGTACCACCCATTTATCGGTACTTTTGTAAAACAGAAAAGTAAAGCGGATAGGCTGACGCTCGTATTTTACCAAAAATGACGCACTTTTTAAACATTGACCCAGACTCACTTCTGCCAGAGCTTCGTAAGTGTTATAATTTCCGCACTGATCAATCAGGTCTTTGAGTTTTACTTTCAGGTTCACAATGGACTCATCTTTTACTTCAATAAATTTGTTGGTACCAAAAGCATAGTCAATGGCCTTTAAAGCATCTTTACGGTACTTTTCAAAAAACGTATCTTCAATTTCTTTGGTTGTGTTTTGGGCGAAGAGATTCCCTGTAAGTATGAAACACAGAATCAGGCTAAAGGTATATTTCATAAATAATTTTTTAATTCAGGCTATAACTCAGCCGGATATTCTAAAAGTAAGAATGTTCTGTGAGATTTGAAAATAATGGAAATTTAAGGTTCAGGAATCCGGAGTATCAAGAATTCTAAAATTGCTCACGTTGGGTCTGTTCATTACGTTCCTGGCATCCCGCAGGTTGGCGTATTTCTTAACGCGGGTCCATTTGGTATTAAAAAACACAATGTTGTATTTTGCGAGAATGGTTTTCTTTTTTCGAAACAAAGATTTGTTTTTAAGCAGTGTCTCGTTTTGTTCTATTTGCTCATCTATCTCAGTCCCGGCGGTTCTTCTCCATTTACGGTTACCCAGTTTTTTTCCCTCTGCGCGAAGGTGTTTCGCCCATTCTCCATTTCTGAAATTTCCTTTATTGTAAACGTTACGCACGGTTCGGATAGTTAAAGTTACAACAGTTGGGTGTTTTTTTTTATTGAGACAGGAGCTGCGGGTGCCGGTGACTTGTGGAATGCTGTTTTTATTTCTGTTTGTAACAGAATACCTTTAGGTGATTCCCGAAAGGTCTTTTAGTTACTTGTCAGTGGGCTCCCACAATTCAATCTTGTTTCCTTCCGCATCGAGAATGTGAATAAATTTTCCATAGTCGTAACTTTCTATTTTATCTACAATGGTAACGCCTTCTTTTTTTAATTCTTCTACCAGTGCTTCCAGATTCTCTACCCGGTAATTGATCATAAAATCTTTGGCGGAAGGCTCAAAGTATTTGCTGGTTTCTGCAAAAGGGGTCCATTGAGTCTGGGCTTTCTTTTTTCCTCCAGCATCCTCGTACCACTCAAAACTGGCACCGTAGGGATTGGTATCCAGGCCAAGGTGTTTGTGATACCATTCTGTCATTTTTTTCGGGTCTTTGCATTTAAAAAATACGCCCCCGATTCCTGTTACTTTTTTCATGGTGTGAGTATTTTGTGTTGTAGTAGTTACCGTTTTAAAAGCGACACCCAAAAAAAAGGTGGACGCAAGTATTAAAGGTATAAATATTATTTTTTTCATCATGTTTTTCTGTCTTTTTTTGGATGTTTTTTGGCGATAAACTACCGGTACAGTCTTCTCCCTACTTTTTTTGATGATTGTGTTAGGACAGGAATAAAGCGCGCTGGTTTAGTTTATTTCCATTAATTTGTAAATAAATTCTTCGATCTCCATTTGCCGTGCGTTGGCAAATCCTCTGTCTTTGCAGGTTTTTACAAAGCCGCACTTTTCTAAAACTTTTTGTGAACCAAAGTTATCGAAGGCAACCCGTCCGTAAATTGGTCTGACGCGTTCGATTTTTAAAAATTATCTCAGCGCGCCTCTATATATTACGAACTGGCTTTTGCTGTTTACGATCTGTCCACCAGATAATTCAGCTCAGTGACCCCACTGGTAAATTGTTGGGTATTTACAAGTTTGAGTTTTATTTTGTCTTTGATGTCAGTAAACAAGGGAACACCACGCCCCAGAATAACCGGAGTTACAAAGAGCCAATAACCATCAATTAAATTTTGCTGAATGAGCGCATGTGTGGCCCTTGGACTTCCGAATACCAGGATTTCTTTACCTTCCTGTTGTTTTAGTGCGTTGATCTGTTCAGGCACGCGGTCGGCAATGATCTGTGTGTTAGTCAATCCGGCATCTTTCAGCGTAGTGGACAGGACGATTTTACGAATCTTTTTGTACCATTTGGAGTGTTCAATGTCGTGCCTGCTTGCGCCGGGTTTGTCTCCTGCAGTTGGCCAGTAACCTTCCATCATCTGGTAAGTGGTGCGTCCGTATAAGGCCGTGTCGCCCTCACTGATACGCTTTTCGACATAATTAAAGAGTTCTTCATCTACTTTGATCCAGTCCATTTCTCCATTTGGTCCTGATACAAAACCGTCGAGGGAGATGTGCATAAACGAAATAATTTTTCTCATGTTTTTTAGTTTTAGGTTGGATTAGGATTTTTTATTCGCTAGTTGTGTAATGTAGTTGCCAAGACGGTTTAAAGTCTGCTTGCCTCCTTCAATGGCATTTACCTGCCTGTTTAATTCTTCTATAATGGCTTTTGACTTAAATACAGATGTCATGGTTAAAAGTGTTTTTCCATCAAGTTCTTCAAAGGAAACTGAAACGGTGAAATTATAGTCCTCACTTCTTTCGCCGGTGTGTTTGTAGGATAAAAAAGAGGGTTCCTTTACTTCCACGTATTCAATTTTATTCTCCCAGTCTTTTCCCATACCATGCATCACAAAATCCCAGATCTTGCCGGGCTCTACAGTCATAGATTTGGTGGTGAGTGAAAAGCCGCTTGGTCCCCACCATTCTTTTATGTGTTCCGGATTGGTCCATACTTCCCAAACCAGATCTCTTGGGGCATCCAGAAGACGTGTATGAATAAGTCTGTTGTCTTCGTGTTTAAAGCTATTGTAATTTTCCATCCGTGTACTTATTTTTTACCTGATTCGCACTTACTTTTGAATTTTTGAAAGGTAGCTGTCTAATTGATCCAATGTTCCGGCAAATCCTTGGTTCATGTTTTCTATCATAGAATAATAGGTAGCCTCCTGTTCCGGGGTCGCGTTAATTGGATGTCCTGAAAGAGTGAGCCTTGTCATTCCATTTTTTTCTTCCAGGCTAAGTATGTTTAAAATTTCCAAAGGAAAGTCTATCGGGAAGGGTGATTTACATATTTTTCCACTTTCATCTGAAAAGGAACTTATAAATTCAATAAGGTCTGGTTTAACGATGTTGCGGTAATTAAAAATTCCCCACATGATTTGTCCATTGCCTTCCATTTTGTAATGGAGCTTTCCGCCTGCCCGGAAGTCAAAATGTATTACGCTTACGGGCATTCCTGTTGGTCCCCACCATTCGGCAAAGGCTTCCGCGGTCGAAAAAGCTTCAAATACCAGGGATTTCGGCGCTTTAAAATCGCGAACGATTTTGAGCCCCTCTTTTTTATGTGTTGGCTGTTTGTCTGTCATTTTGATTTTTTTTTGGATTTATTTTGTAGTTGAATTTTAGCTAAATACGTTTCTAACGAATCCAGTTTCTTGTCCCAAAAGTGTTGATATTGACTCACCCAATCGGACACTTCTTTCATTTTTTTTGGATTAAAATGATAGTATATTTCCCGTCCGCGCTGTTCCTGTTTAACAAGCTGGCACTCGGTAAGGATCTGAATGTGTTTTGAAATGGTTTGCCGGGAAGAATCAAAATTTTCCGCGATAGCCCCTGGGGTCATTGCCTGAAAGGCCAGCAAACCCAGTATTGCTCTACGTGTTGGATCGGCGATGGCCTGAAATATGTCTCTGCGTGTTTCCATTTTTATGCAGTTATTCGACTGCAAATATAATGCAGTTATTTGACTGCACAAATATTTTTTGTCAAACTTTGTAAATTTGTTAAACCAGAGTAGGGGTGGTGGCGGAAAATTACTTTGTACACTGCACGTGTGCGTCTGCACAAACGGTTAAAGCGGAACCGACAAGGGACTTTTTTCCGTCTGATTGAACCCTGCATGTTGTGCTGATTTACAGCTGTCAATTGTCGCCGCCGTACACGTAAATGCGTCTTCCGCGGGGACCTTATCAAATTAAAATAAATTGTAACTAAAAGTAGCCCTGAACAAATGAGTACAGTTGTCCCTGTATTCAGTTACAGGAATGTTATAGCCAACAGAAAGGTTATAAAATTCCCATTTAACCCCAAGTTCAGGAGTTATTCTGTGGTCGTATTTGTTTTGAATATTTGTATAGGAGTGTCCAACAGAGGCGAACCAGGCAAGATGAAGAAACCGTTTTCGTTTGTGCGGCATTATTCTGAGTTTTGTTAGTGGCGTTAAATAAGTAGAGCCGCTGTAAAACAACAAATTACCGGAAATAGAGAGCCCAATGTTGCTGTGGTCTTTTTTCGCGTCCAGGAGTAACATGGGTTGAATTCCAATATTCAGATTGTGTGTGCCTTGCCAGGTATAGCCGCCTATAAAAGTGAGGGAAGTTTTTTTAACCTTGTCCGTCTGCCCGGGGAGTTTAGTTGAAAATACAAAGAGTGTTATCAGCAAGAGGGTTTTGGAAGTTCTCAAAGTCATTTGGGTTATTTTTTTGTTTGTGAAGATTTTTCAGGGACTGATACCTTTAGTCTAAGGTGGAAGATCGCCGTTTACTTTTTGTCAACATGAAGGGTTTGAATTGATTTACAACTTTAACGAATTACCGGATGTTTTATTGTTTCGAAGCATCGCTCGTGTCAAACCGGCCCGATGCGCTTGTTTACACAATGCGTTTATAGTTTTACGCCAATGACACAAACGTCATCCACCTGTTCAAGACTGTCTTTCCACGTTTCAAATGTGTTGCTGAGGATGTCAGATTGTTCTCGCATAGGTTTGTCGTTGATTGAGATAAGTAGTTCTTCGAATTGTTTGTACTTGAACTTCTTTCCTTTTGGTCCGCCAAATTGGTCTGCAAGTCCGTCGGTGAACAAATAAAATGTCGCGTTCGCTGCGTATTCTATGTGATGTGTTGTAAAGGGCTTTGGATAGTCTGTTTTACCGATAGGCTGTTTGTCTGCTTTAATTTCCTTTAATTCTGCATTTTGAATGTACCACAATGGATTGTTTGCACCACTCCAGGAAACGCTTTTGTTTTTTGAGTCAATACATAAAAGTGAAATGTCCATGCCGTCTTTTACCTCACTTGCACTTTTCTCAAAAGTCTCTAAAACTAATTCTCTTGTTTTGTCCAGGATTTTGCCCGTCTCAGTTAGTTTAAACTCTTTTAGTGTCCGGTGT
>CAZMHW010000204.1:0-6674 GCA_964566105.1 uncultured Akkermansia sp. | reverse complement strand
CAGCACCACAAGTCGTAAAATCTTTTTCTTTCTCATCTACCTGCCTGCAATGTCGTTTGTGCTCTACAAATTTTGCGAATTAGGATATAAACTCATCAGGACCCTGGTAAATCAAAGATCCTGGCAGTAACACCCATTCTCCCTCAATTGTAATATACCCGGTACCTACCTTTATGAAAGACTGAACTACTTCTTTTTTTTAAGCACGTAGTATTTATTCAGGAGTGCCCATTTCAAAAGACCAATACCTGACTGAGTTTTGGTTTTGTGGTAAAGTTTTGTTTTTATCTTCTCAGTATACCTCAAACTGAGTTTCATTTTCGCTGCTATCTCGTTATTGTTTTTATCGTCACAAACGAGTTTTAACATAAGCAGTTCTTTTGGTGTTAATGCTTGCATAAGGTAAAAATAAGGAAAGATTGGATTTCTGGAAAATATTCCTGCCCCTAACGGATTAGTTTGTTGAGTTTGCTGAAAGCATCAAAACGAAATCAAAAACGTGCTTTTAAGCAACTATCCACCCAAAAGGCTTTTGTTTTTCCCATCTGATCCAAAGCCTATCCGGGTATAAAAACTCTCTTTGTAGGTCTCCCCTATTGGAATGTACGTTTCTTTTATTTTTATGCGGTTGCGTTCAATGAGTTCTATCTTATCCAAAGCCACCAGATAGGATTTGTGAACCCTGCAAAATTTAGATGCCGGTAACTCCAGTTCAAGCTCCGAAAAGGTTTGTGAGGTTAAAACTCTTCGTGCTGCCAGCTGAATACAGCGGTAATCCCGCATCCCTTCAATAAAATCAATCTCCTGAAAAAATAGTTTTTCTATTTTGTAATCAGACTTTACAAAGAAAAACTCACGATCCGTCAACACCGGTTTATTCATCTGGGAAAAGACTTTCTCCACCGCCTGAATAAAACGTTCTATACCAAAGGGTTTTAATAAATAATCGGTTACATTGAGTTCATAACCTTTTAAAGCATACTTGTTGTAAGCCGTGGTCACGATCACATAAGGTTTTTTGTCGAGGGACTCCAATAACTGAATCCCGGTCAACTCGTCCATCTTAATATCTAAAAAGAGTAAATCTACCGGGTGTTTTTTCAAAAAACCAATGGCATCAAAACCATTATCAAAGGATTGCAATAAGTTCAGATATGGTATTTTAGCAACGTACTCTTGTGTACGTTTTAAAGCCGGTGGTTCGTCTTCTACAATGATGCAATTAATCTTCATCTAAAGGAATATCAAGAGTGACAAGGTACCAATTGTTTTCTTCTTTTGTAATAAGTGAGTAGTCTTTTTTGTAAAGCAGATCCAGTTTTTGTTTTAAGAGTTGTATACCCAATCCATTTTTTTCAGAGTCTATTTCTTTTACCGAACTGATGTGATTTTTGCAGAAAAAAGACAGGTGTTTTTGAGAAACGTGAAACCTTAATTCTACCGCACCTTCAATTTTTTTATTGCCTGCATATTTAAAGGCGTTTTCAATAAAATGAATTAAGATCATGGGAGAGATGCGTTTATGAGCCATTTCCCCATGTATTTCAAATTTTACAAAGTGGGTATTGAAGGTTCTGATCCTTTGCAGATCAATGTATTTGGTAATATACTCGAGTTCCTGAATTAACGGAATCTTTTCGGTACCGGCTTCATACAGCATAAACCGAAGAATGTCCGAGAGTTTTTTCAAATACTCGGAGGCGCGTTTGGGATCTTCCTGAATAAACACGTCAATATTATTCAGATTATTAAATAAAAAATGAGGATCTATCTTGGCTTTAAGTAATTCCAGCTGACTGGCCTCCCTGTCCTTTTCCAATTCAAGTTTGATCTTTCTATCCTTAATCCATTCCACACAGGCTTTAAATAAAAAACCAAACGCATTAAAATACAATACGGGTCCAAGTGTAAATCCGGCCTGTTGAGATATTACATCTGCCGGCAAAGAAATAACAAGATCAATTATCACATAGAACAAGAATATCCAAATAAAACGAATAGGTCGTTTTACAAAAAAATTTAGAGAGAAATAGGAAGCATAAAAGATACAAACACCAATCGCAATTAAGATGTATGAGCCGGGGTATGCTTCCACGGTATACATGACATGAGGTCGAGGGTGGGGACTCATCAAAAAACCGGTAATGGTAAACGCTATTTGAAACAAATAAGGACCCGACGCAATAGTAAAGATCCAAAACAAAAGATGACAGAGAATTAAAACCGGTTTTTTCATAGGTATGGGTTTAAAGGTACTTCGGTGTCAAAAGTCCGGCTAATTGTTTCCATTTAAAAATAAAATCTGCAAACACTGGTTTTTTGGCTGCAAGTTTTTTGGTTTAAGATGTATTTTCTTAAATGTGCCAGATTAGAAGATTACGATAACAATCGGAATACCATTCTAAGGCCCACATCCCCTTCAATCTTTACCTTTCATTGAGAAAGTTAGCTCAACTGATACCCGGCAGACCTGGCATCACCCGGTAAAATAATTCCAATTTTTGGGATTTGAAAAATCATGAAAATATACAGCTAAAGAAATTCAGGATCTGTATGATTTTTATAAGAAAATTATATCTTTGTTTTGGTGAATAGAATTTTCTCTTTTTCATATCCAAACGCGCTGATTTTCTGCTGCCTGTTCCTAATTCAGGGGTCGTATTTCTCCCAGAACTATATCTGGCAACAAAAGATTGGGTATAAAAATCAATACACTTCCTCTTTCCTGGATTTCAGGGGCGACGTGGTATTGATGCAGTACAGTAAGAACTATGACACACTTTCTGTAACAAAAAGAGATTCACAAAATGGCACAGAAGTCTGGCACTCCAACTTAATTCAATCCACCGGCAATGCCTACAAGTGGTTTCAGAGCGCCTGCGATCTTTCAGGGAACATTTACATTTTTGAATTTCGTTACTTAAACGGAGATCCTTATGGCAGCGCAAGAGTTTATAATCTTAACTCCTCTGGGGGCATACAGTGGATAAAACACCTGGACTCAACACAGTCATACGGTTCATTGTATGCTGATCATATTGGAACTATACACCTTACTGTCAATACCTCAGCTGCTGTGAACATGCCGCAAACAACCAGCGAGATCTCTTTTGATCCGGCAACTGGAAATACTTCCGTTATCAAAACATTGTTCACCAGGTCAAATTCCATATCCAATGTGGCCTCTGACAATGAAGGTAACCTTTGTTTCATCGGATACGGTTGGATCGGTTGCTCAAGGGTTAATGGCGCCGGCACGTGGCGTATTGAACCTGGCGTATTCCCTACAAGGTTGTGTCCCGATCATCATGGTAATCTGTATGTTACAGGTTATTTTTCCAGAACTGTAGTTTGCGGCAGCGGGCGGTATACCGATACTCTTGAATTTAATCCGAAGTCAAATGAAAATGGAGTCAGTTATTTTGTAATGAAGATTAGGATCAGTACAGGAGAAATCCGTTGGGCAAAAAAAATCCGCACCGGCGACCAGGATATACGCGGGATTTATGTTGACGGATCTAATAATTTTTTTACTTATGGTACAAGAAGTAATTACGCTGACAACAAAGTTTACATTCTGAATTTTCATCCTATAAATGGCGCGTACAAAATAGCAGGTTCCGTGGAGGAAGGCACAAGCTGGCTGCTGATAGACCAATCTGATCATCTGATAAGTTTACATTTTTTCCGCACTGCAATTGAAGATTCTTATTTGCTTACAAAGCGAGACCCTGTTACTGGGGTAACATTTCCTGACAATAGTGCGAGTATTGGGATTATGCCGAATCCTTTTGAGTTTGAGCTGGCTGTTTATTTAAACAAGATTGCACCAGGAACATACCAGCTTGACTTATTTGATTCATCAGGCAAAAATGTACTGAACATGCGCAGTGACCAGAATGAAATATACCTTGATTTGAATTGGTTGCAGCAAGGGATGTATATTTTATCGTTAACTGAAAGTAACGGTAACCGGATTGTGAAGAAAATTGTAAAGAGAGGACCTTGATTCTATTTAAAAAGTGCTACTAAAATATCAAACACTGACTAAATGACCCAGCTCCGCAGATTCCGATAACAATCAGAATGCAATTCTGCGCCTGATTCACTTCAATCCCTATCGTCCTGAGTGTATTAGCTCCGCTGGCCCACTACCTAAACACAGTCACAATTCAAAACAATCTGTGAGCTTTGCGGATTCTTCCTTTTTTATGAGCTTACAAAAATTTCCCAAGATTATTTGATGGAAATAGCTCACTGCATTCACAACAAATTGCAATAGAGTCTTCGAGGAACTTTGAACCATAATTTAACTCACCTTAATTCTACAAAGAGCCCTATCTGTTTAACAGTTCATCTGAACAAAAATTTAAATAAAATAATTATTTTAGCATTTATATATCCTACATTTATGAACTACCCAAAATCCCTTTTCTTCACTCTCCTTCTTTTTATTTTTTTTCAATCAAAGACTCAAACGTTTTGTTTTAATGGAAATCCTCTTTCCACTACTTACTCAGTAGCTAACTCACCGCGGTCAATGATCACAGCAGATTTCAATACGGACGGAAATAAAGACTTTGCCATTGCCTGTGTGGGCGGTATCTCCATACATTATGGGAATGGGATTGGAGGCTTTAGTATTATCACCTACACCTCTAACTTTGTACCGAGTGATCTGGTAACAGCCGATTTTAACAATGACGGTCTGCAGGACATTGCTTTCTGCAGCAGTTCAAACATAATCAGAATCCTACTCGCCACTTCCACAGGCAGCTTTGTACTGAGTTCCTCTAACTACGCCTGCAACAGTGCGCCAGGAGGAATTACCGCAGGAAATTTCAATAACGATACAAACATAGATCTCGTTGTAGCGAATACGAGCGGAAGCACCATTTCATTACTCCTTGGAAACGGCACTGGTGGCTTTGGTTCACCTACAGCCATTTCAGTAGGACAAAATCCAGTCAGCATCCGTAAAACAGATTTTAATAACGACGGAAAGTCGGACCTGGTGGTTTGCAACAATAACAACGGATCGGGTTCCAGTGTTTCCATCCTTTTAGGGAACGGACTAGCAAGCTTTACCACGTCACTTTCTTACACAATTGGTTCTACCTGTTCCGATGCAGAAGTTGGAGATTTTAATAGCGACGGCAATATTGACATAGCAGCAACGGATAATTACTCTGTTGGCATTCGTATTCTTTTGGGAGCAGGTACCGGTTCTTTTTCTTCAGGTCCGGCTTATTATTGCGCAAGCTCTCCACTGAAATTATGCAAGGGAGATTTTAACGGAGATGGAAAAACAGACCTGGCTGCCAGCAATTATTGGTCTAATGATGTAAGCATCCTGCTTTCCCAGGGAAACGGAAGCTTCACCTGTAATGGAAATTATGCGGCCTGGAAAGATAATATCTCCATCGTCTCAGCTGATTTTAACAACGATGGAAAAAGTGACGTTGCCACATTGCACCAATCCTCGAATGTACTATCCATTTTAAATGGTAATGGCGCGGGGGCGCTGAGCTCTTCCCAGAATTATTATAACGGCGATGGCTCAAAGGGCGCTGTTTGCCTAGACGTAAACAATGACGGGAATAAAGATGTGATTTTAACTCTTCCCGCACTCTCGCAGATATTAGTAAAATTCGGGAATGGTACCGGGGGATTTTCCTCCATGACAACATACAGCGTGTCTTCTACTCCAAATTGTTTAGCAGCCGGAGATTTTAACGGGGACGGGGCTCCTGATCTTGCAGTGGGTGGATCTTTTAATTCAATGGGTATACTTTTAGGTAGTCCGAGTGGCACCTTCTCTGCACCGGCATATTATGGGTTCACTTACAACTGGCCTCTTCACGGTGGAATACAAATTATGCTTCAGTGCTCTATGGATCAGGTACCGGGACTTTTGGATCCCAGGTAAATCTTACTATAGGGTCCTTTCCCACATCCATTGCCTCAGCCGACTTTAACGGAGACACCTGGGATGACATAGTGGTACCTGGAGGTAATGATGTAACTGTATTCCTGAACACCGGTACAGGCGGTTTTTTAACCGGTGTTGTTTATCCTGCTGGATCAGGTGTAGAAGGAGCTGAAGTTGGTGATTTTAATCTGGATACTCATCCGGATGTGATTACGGCCAATTGGGGAGGCGCTAATTTTTCCATGCTCCTGGGGAGCAGCAGTGGCACATTCGCTGCTCCGGTTGGTTTTAATAGCATAACAAATCCTCTAAGCATCATTTCAGGAGACTACAATAATGACGGGAATCCCGATGTGGCTCTGGTTGGATTTAACGGCCAACTGGCCGTTCACGCTGGAAGCGGAACCGGGAGCTTTGTTACATCTTCGGTATACGGAATAGCCAGTTACCCGCAATACATTATTCATGGAGATCTGAATAATGATGCAAAGCTTGATTTTGTAACCACTCACACGGACAAAAGTTTTTCTGTGCTCTTAAACAGCGTCTCCAACATAAGTATAATTGGTTCTCCTTCCATTTGCTTGGGGAGTCCGGTGATTTTGTCCGGAGGAGGTGCAAATACATATACCTGGAGCACCGGAGCAAATGTGTATTCCATTGCAGCAACCCCCACTGTAAATACAACCTATACCCTCAACGGCACTCTTAGCAACGGTTGCAGTGTTAAAACCGTTCGGAC
>CAZMHW010000203.1:4308-6679 GCA_964566105.1 uncultured Akkermansia sp. | reverse complement strand
GTTTTACAACGATGCCGTCGTGTTGTCCGATTTCGCCAGAACAGACTTTGTTTTTTTTCTTAAGCTGTTGTTTGGTTTGCAGGATGACACTCCCGGCAGTCCGGAGTATTTAAAAGCCGTTGAGCACACTTACAACTGGGATAATGGCACTCTCAAAGACTTCCTCTACAACGATAATCGGGTTTTGATCCGAATCCACCTGCTTCTTAATTTTCTGACTTTTGGTTCCTACCTGACTCACGCTTTGTTCAATTGTTTTTTAAGTTTTGTGGGGATCTTGTTTCTTTACAAAAACTTTAAAGAATGGTTTGCCGGAAAGGAATTGTTATTCCTTTTAATTCTGTGTTTCTTTCCCTCTCTTTGGTTTTACACCGGGGCCTTATTAAAAGAAGGGCCAACATTGCTGGTTCTGGGCGTCAGTTTGTACAGTGCTAAACAGATGATCACAGGAAAATTTACTTTAAAAAATAGCGTTATTCTATCTCTTTGTGTGTGTCTTTCTTGTTTATTAAAACCCTACGTGTTGGTATTTGGTCTTTTATGTTTTTCACTCTTTTTTATTTGCCTGACCTTCGTAAAATCAAAGTACAGACTGGTGCTGTTTTTGTTTGCCGTTTTGCTTCTGGGTATAGGGTTTAACTTCATGTCCTTACACGTCAAAGGCCGCTCTTTGTCTGAGGCAGCTTTGCAACACCACCGGCGTTTTGTGGGCATGACAAAAGGAGGGATTTTTTTATCCGGCAACGGGAAGTACCTGCGTTTAAAAAATGATACCAGTCAAATTATAAAGGTAAGTTCTCAAAAGGACAAGTATAAAATCCGGGAGCAGGTTTCGTATATGTATTGGAAAGGATCAAACCGCCTCGATACGTTTTACTGTAAAACGAATCTGGACACACTGTCGGTTTACAGTTTGGTTTATATCATTCCTGAAAGTCAATCGAACGTGAATATTCCTTTGGACAGTCCTATGAATGCCATTTTCGGGTCTCTTTATTATACACTTTATTATCCTGATTTTTTTCAGGCTAAAAATAGTTTGCAGCGCCTTGCCTCCCTTGAAAATGTTCTGGTGCTCCTTTCATTACTGCTCACCATCGTAGGACTATTCAGTACTCCTAAAGATAAATTCCTTCCGTTCGTCTTTCTCTTTTTCGCTCTCTCCCTCTGCGTTCTTATTGGAATCACAGCGCCAAACAGCGGAGCAATTTTCAGGTACAGGAGTCCCGCCCTGATTTTTATTTTGCTAAGCGCGTTGTATTATACAGATCGATTAAAAACCAGATCTGATTCCCGCCAAAGCCCTACTCCCGTGTAAAAGATCTTAACAATAAAATACCATTTTGTGCGTTAAAACAGGGCTGAGATTCGAAATTTTAGCTTAAATTAGTTGCAGATTATGTATAAAATTGGTGTTTTTCTTCTGGTTTCCCTTACTCTTGGGCTTAAATCCCAAACCCGAAAATACAGTAACGAATTTTTAAACATTGGCGTGGGTGCCCGCGCATTGGGCATGGGAAATGCCAATGTTGCCTCTGTGGAGGGCGTTAACTCCGGTTACTGGAATCCGGCGGGACTTTTAAGACAGAAAAACGACATTGAAGTGGGGCTCATGCACGCCGAATATTTTGCCGGTATCGCCAAATACGATTACCTGGGAGCATCCAAGCGCATTGACAGTAATTCCGTTGCCGGTATTTCCCTGCTCCGTTTTGGGGTAGATAATATTCCTAACACCTTAGATCTTGTAGATGCCAACGGAAATGTAGATTATAACCGCGTTACCACTTTTAATGCCGTTGATTTTGCAGCACTTTTGAGTTATGCCCGCACCATGCCCAAATTAAAAGGTGTGGAAGTGGGAGGAAACTTCAAGGTTATACGCAGAAAATTAGGCGACTTTGGGGGTGCCTGGGGATTTGGTCTGGACGCCGGTGCCAAATACCACCACAAAGACTGGATTTTTGCGGCCATGGCACGTGATATAACCGGAACCTTTAATGCCTGGAGTTTTAACCTCGATCAAAAACAAATTGCCACCTTTATTCAAACAGGTAATGAAGTCCCATCTTCATCTCTGGAGGTGACAGTTCCAAAATTAATACTTGGGGCCTCCCGTAAATTTTTGGTTTGGAAAGACAGAGTCTCTATTCTGGGTGAAGTTAACATGATTAATACGTTTGATGGGATGCGTAATACTGTTATTAATTCGAATGTGTGGAGTATGGAACCTGCCTTTGGACTGGAAGTAGGTTACAAAGGTTTTATTTTTCTGAGAGGCGGATTGGGTAACATTCAAAAACAACTCAACGACAGAGCGACTCTTTACATTACGACGGTGCAACCCAACTTTGGTGTGGGGGTAAAATAC
>CAZMHW010000203.1:0-4298 GCA_964566105.1 uncultured Akkermansia sp. | reverse complement strand
AATACAAGATATTCACATTGGATTATGCCCTGACGGATATTGGAGATCGCTCCGTAGCCTTGTATTCTAATATTTTTTCATTAAAAATTGATATCAATAAAAAGATGAACAAGTGAGAAAACTACTCGTACTGGTTATAACACTTTTTATCATCGTTGCCGCTAAAGGTCAAAATTACGGCAATGAGTGGATCAATTTTTCCCAACAATACCATAAATTTCCCATTTACAAAGAAGGAGTGTATCGGATAGATTCCACCACACTCTCGCAGTATTATAATTTAAGTAACCTTAACCCAAAAAACTTTCAGCTCTTTTTTAAGGGAAAAGAACAGTATTTGCACATTCAGGGAGAAAGTGATAATCAAATAAATACGGGTGATTACATAGAGTTTTACGTAAATCCTTTTCAGGGTGACATTGATTCTTTGATCTATAGCGATATTAGCTATGTCCCTAATCCTTACCGTCCCCTTTTTAACGACACCGTATATGCTTTCCTTACTCTGAATGTTTCCACTAATAACAAACGTTTTACGCTGGAGACAGATACAAATTCAGCCCCACATACTGCGGCCGATTATTTTTATCATGAGAGTGTTTACCAATACCCTTCGCATTACAACCCTGTGGAAGAGTACAGCGGTGTGCCAGATCCACGCTATACGCAGGCAGAGGGATTTGGAATTCCGTTTGACAAAGGAACCTCTGTTACATCTACTTTTTCAGGATTGAACACCTACACCAACTCCGCCAAAAATTTTTATGTCACTCTGAATTATTCCGGGTTTAGTATAAAAAATAACACCCTGCCCGATCATCAGATCACTACCTTTTACAGTGACCAGAATAATAACCAGGTGCAGTTGTCTGATACAAGTTTCTGGGGATACAAACCCATACGAAAAACTTACGTTCTGAATTCCCAGAACACCAACAATAACACCAACATTACCCTCAACTCTGTGGCTGCGCCGGCTTTTTCAAACCTGGATAACAGTACCCTTCTTCATTACGTTAATTTCTTTTACCCACAAACACTGGATCTGAATGCCCAGCTCTTTTACAAACTTCATCTTGACAATAGCGCTACATCGGCTAAGAATTTTTATAATTTTTCCAATTTTAATCCTGGTACTTCGAACAAGGTCGTTTTGCTGGATCTCACTAACAGTAAGCGTATTACTGCTGTTGTAAATGGAACAAACATAAGGGCTCTTGTGCCTAACGGAACGGGAAGAAAACTCGCGGTGCTGGTAGCTGAATCCCAGATCATTCCGGTGCCAACCCTTATAAAAGCGAACCAAAGTGGAAGTTTTACAAATTTTAAAACGCAGCCGGCCAACCGACCCTATGTTATCATTTACCACGATCAGTTAAAGACCTCGGCACAGGCTTATAAAAATTACAGAGAGTCTGTTAACGGAGGATCTTACAATGTCATTTTTGCCAACGTTCAGGAATTATACGAACAGTTTGCATACGGGGTAAACAAACACCCTTTGGCCATTAAAAACTTTGCCAAATACCTTAAAGACAGTTTGCCCGTAAAACCGCAGTATATCTTCATGATTGGTAAGGGGGTAAATTCTTATACTCTAACAACAGGAAATTACCAGGCGGTGAATTTGATTCCTGCTATCGGATTCCCTTCCAGTGACAATCTTTTTACAGCGGGAATTACAAACGGAAATAACAACAGCTTTGCTCCCGAAATTCCGATAGGCCGCTTAGCTGCTCAAACCAATAGTCAGGTCAACACTTACCTCTCAAAAGTAATTGAGCATGAAAGTACCGGTGTGGAAGACTGGAAAAAAAGAATTCTTCATTTTATCGGAGGAGACGATGAAACCCTGGCCGCTACTTTATCTAATTACATGAGTTCTTACGAACAAATAGCCAAGGATACGTTGTTTGGAGCTGAAGTATTTACCTTCAAAAAAAATACCACAGCGCCCATTCAAATTAATATTAGTGATAGCATCAGAAATACACTTAACGCAGGGGCATCCCTGATTAATTTTTTTGGACACGGCTCAGAACAAGGTTTTGACCAGGCCATTGACGATCCGCAACAATATTCTAATAAAGGAAAATACCCAATGGTTTTGGCCAATTCATGTTTGTCGGGAGACATTCATAATCCTGTGAGACCTTCAGTAAGCGATAATTTTGTGTTTGCAAGCGATAAGGGAAGTATTGGATTTATCGCAGCCATTGATTATGGTTTCGATTATGCCTTACATAATTATAGCGGCTATTTTTACAATGCCTTTGCTAAAACAAAATACAATGCGGGTATTGGAGAAATTGTACAGGACGCGGCTTACCACACTTCTTTATTACTTGGTGATCCCTTGTCTCAGTTTATTGGTGCAGAAATGACCTTGCACGGTGATCCTGCCATTAAACTCTCTAATAATCAACTACCAGACTATCAGTTAAACAATAACGATGTGTCTTTCGATCTTAAAAAATACACCGATTCACTTGGTATCACTGTACACTACAAAAATCCAGGAAAAGCTATCCGGGATTCGTTTTTTGTGAGAATTGAACGCTATTTTCCAAACGGAGATTCGGCTACACTGATTAAAAGACTGCTCACGCCCATGTTTAAGGACAGTTTTCAATTATTCACAGCCATTGATTTCAACCGGGGATTTGGTTTGAATAAATTTAAAGTGAAACTGGATTACCAGGAGTTGATCACTGAAAGTTTTGAAAACAATAACAGCACGATTGGGACGGTTGATATGTTTATTCCAGGGGGAGATGTTCTGCCAGTGTATCCTTTTAATTATGCGATCGTACCCAAAACAAGCACACTTAACTTAAAAGCATCCACAACCGATCCCTTTGCTCCCTTAACAACATACCGTTTTGAATTAGATACCTGCGACAAATTTACAAGTGTTATTTCCACTACGTTAATGACCAGTAAGGGAGGTGTATTAGAATGGACGGTGAACCTGCCTTACAAGGATAGTACGGTTTATTTTTGGAGAGTCAGCCGGGACAGTATTTCCGCTGAAAAATCTTTCGTATGGAGAGAAAGTTCTTTTCAAACCATTGGTAGTAAGAAAGGTTGGGGCCAGGCGCAATTTGATCAGTTTAAAAATAACTCCTACAGGTTTGTAACCTATAAAAAAGAACTTAGAAAATTTATCTTTCAGAATTCCAAGCATAGCATCAAATGCAGAACGGGTATTCATCCATATCTTAACCTTTCAGCTTTCAATTATTTTTTTGATACACAAATGAAAGAAGGCTGGTCTTCAAGTTTTAATGGATGGAATTTTGCTGTATTTGACTCCATTAGTGGCGAACCTCAGGAAACCCGGAGTCTTAATTATCCGGCATCGGGTGTTGGCCCTTATAACAACTGTGTGGAATACGGTCGTCGTTTTGTGTATTCCTTCGGATCCATAAATCCTAAATGTGGAAATCTTCCCAACTGGAAAACAGACATGGAGAATTTTTTAAACTCTGTTGCTCCGAATAATTATGTACTCGCCTATTCTACCGGCTTATCGGGACCTAACTATTCCGATCTTTCCAGTTACAGTAATTCCCTGTATAATGCTTTCGATGCCATAGGTGCTAAAAATATTAGAACGACACCCGATTCTGTTCCGTATATCTTATTTGGAAAAAAAGGAATGTCCGCAGGGCAGGCTCACACAAGTATTGGAACCAACAAAAAGTCAATATTAAATCAGTTTGACAGTATTACAACTAAATGGAGAAACGGGCGTATTGTTTCTGAACTGATTGGTCCTGCAGCCAAATGGAATAGTATCCACTGGCGGGTTCAAAGTCTCGAATCTACAGGAGGAGACACCACTGTTCTTAAGATTGTGGGCGTGAGAAAAAGTGGACAGATCGACACACTAAAAACTTTGCCTCAGGATAGTCTGGATGTATTCGATCTCTACAATTATGCAGATGCGACTACTTATCCTTATTTAAAACTGGAAGCGTTTATGTACGATAATAAGAACGGAACCTCTCCCCAACTTAAACGCTGGCAGGTATTGTACGATGAAGCTCCTGAATGTGCCATTAATCCTTTAAAAGGTTTTGCGAGTATAAACGACACCCTGCTGGAAGGAGACGATGTGACTTTCCGCTTCCCTATTGAAAACATTAGTGACAAAAATTTTACAGACAGTCTGGTAATTAGTTATTGGATTGAAAATAACGATCGCGTAAAAATAGCACTACCCGATAAATTAAAAGTGCCCCCTTTTAATGCAGGCCAGGTGATGGTGGATACTGTAAAACTCAACACCTATC
>CAZMHW010000202.1:0-6697 GCA_964566105.1 uncultured Akkermansia sp. | reverse complement strand
CAAGGGAGATCAGGTTCAAAAATTTAAAGAACTCGTGGACGATCTGGGGCACTTATTTTCACCGCGTGGACCACATCCCTGATATTTAAATAAATACACATACATGAAAAAACACAGCCTTACTTTTTCCCTGGCATTGCTCATCAGCTCTGCAAATTACGCGCAGTTGAGTCCGCAAATCACCTCCTGGGTAATTAATACTACCGGTGCTACGGGGTACAACAATCTGCCTTCCAATGTGCAAACAGTGCAGTACTCCGCCTCTCAGGTTTATGTGAGTGCTTCCTGCATTCCGGGCTACAACATTGGTCCATGGGCTTCTAACCCAAACGTACCCAGCAATCAAAACTTCGTGTGCAAGTTGACACGCACACCGGTGCAAAACACAGGAACTGCCGTTTATACCGCACTTGGTAATGTGGGACTCTGGAGTAACGGAGTGGCGATATTTAATCCAAAAGACGGACAATACTGGAACGGAAGTGCCTTCACCATGGGCGCCACAACCACAGGTTTTAACAGAAATGCTTTGGTGTACGAAGGCGTAAGTTTCGATAATTGCCTGGGGCACCCCGCACCTAACGGCGCTTACCATAACCATGTGAATCCAAGCTGCCTTTACAACTCCACTTTAACAACGGTTCATTCTCCCATTATTGGCTATGCCTTCGACGGTTTTCCGGTATATGGCGCTTACGCTTACACCAATGCCAATGGTACAGGTTTTATTAAGCGGATGACGCCCAGTTATGTATTGGCTGCCAGCACAGGATCTGTGTTATTGGGTGCAAATACAGCTTCAGCGGCGGCTTCGCCAACTACTCCCACTACACGAAATGGTGGTCCTCCGGTAAACTCAACCTATCCTTTGGGTAACATGCTCGAAGACTATGTTTATGTGGCCGGTTCGGGAGATTTAGATAGTCACAACGGACGTTTTTGTGTAACGCCCGAATATCCTTCCGGAACCTACGCTTATTTTGTAACCATCGATGCCACCGGATATCCTGTTTATCCTTTTGTAATAGGCCCAACGTATTATGGTACTGTACAGGCCGGCAATACGGGTCCAACCGGTAGTCACAATACCATTTCGGAAGCTACTACCGTGTACGATCCAAATGTAGCCACGGGTTTAAACCAAAATGAAAAAGCCGAAATAAAATTTACGCTGATGCCGAATCCAACGCAGGATTATGTGTTTATTTACATGCACGAATTAAGCAAAAACAATGTAACAGGCAGTTTATACAATGCTACCGGTAAACTGGTTAAACAACTGGATTTTCTTCAGCCAAGTATTGCCTATACTTTAGATATGACGGACTTGAGCCCTGGCATGTATTCTCTGGTGATGCAAAACGGAAATCAAAAAGTAAGTCAAAAAATTGTGAAAAATAAATAAGCCCGAAAGAAGCAGATGTACGGAACAAGAAAAAAAACAAAAGATTTTTCACTTCGCCTGCGTCTGCTTCTTTTACTTGTTGTTGGCGGGCTTTCCATGTTAACGCTCTCCTTTTCTGTTCAACAAAAAACAAAACACCTGGGGATTTCCATTCTGCACAGCGTGGGAAAATCATTACTGGCGCTGGACTCCGCAGTGTATACAAATGAACTGGGTCAGAACTTCCGGATCACCAAATTAAAATACTACCTGAGTAATTTTTGTTTTAAATCAAAAAACGGGAAGGAATTCAAAATAGATGGCACCTGTCTGATCAATGAAGAAGATCCTGCTTCGAAAGAATTAAGTTTTAATATTCCTGTCGGTGAAGACTACAACTCGCTGGAGTTTATAATCGGTGTAGACAGTCTCCATAACTGCAGCGGTGCGCAATCCGGAGCACTGGATCCGATTAATGCCATGTTCTGGACATGGAACAGCGGTTACATTTTTTTAAAACTTGAAGGCACCTCACCCTCCTCCACTTCACCCGGACATGTTTTTGAATACCACATCGGCGGTTATAAACATCCGCACAATTGTATCAGAAAAGTGAGTTTATCGCTGAATACAGACATTTCTCATTCCCCGGCACACCTGACTCTGAGAGCTGACCTGCTCGAGCTTTTAAAAACACCCACACAAATTGATTTCAGTACACTTTCTTCTGTGACCGATTCAAAAAACGCCGGACTTGTTGCGGATAATTATAAGGACATGTTCAGCATTTCGGCTAATTAAATGAGCACTAAAAAATTATATTTCTTCCTGGCAATGGGCGCTTTATTGTTTTTGTGCTCGGCCTACGTCCACGATAATCCTTATTTCAGGATCACGGCGAAAGATGTGGAATTAAAAATTCCAAAAAACTTTCCAAAACCTTCATATAATTTTTCAAAAAATAAATTGAGTCCTGAAGTGTTTGTACTGGGCCGAAAACTATTCTACGACAACCTCTTGTCAAAAGACAATTCCGTAAGTTGTGGAACTTGCCATCAACGCATTGCAGCCTTTGCGCACATCGATCATAAATTAAGTCATGGTATTTATGCTAAAATTGGTACCCGCAATGTACCGGCGCTTCAGAACCTCATTTGGAAAGACACTTACATGTGGGATGGCGGGGTGAACAACCTCGAAATTCAACCGCTAAACCCCATTACCAGTCCAATTGAGATGGACGAAAACCTGGAAAATATTATCCATAAATTGAAACAGGACAGTTCTTATGTGACTGCCTTTAAAAAAGCCTACAAGGACACGCTCATTAATTCTGAACGCATTTTAAAAGCTCTGGCGCAGTTTACCGGTCTTATGATTAGCGCCAACGCGCGTTACGATAAATATATTGCCGGGAAAGATACCTTTTCAGAAGTCGAAAAAAACGGCTTAAAACTTTTCCGGAGTAAATGTGCCAACTGTCATAAAGAACCACTTTTTACAGATAACAGTTACCGTAACAACGGATTAAATACAGACACAAGCCTCAATGACAAAGGAAGAGCCATTATTACCGGAGACGAAAAAGACCTCAACACATTTAAAGTTCCGGGCTTAAGAAACATCGCCATGACTTATCCTTACATGCACGACGGAAGATACCGTAATCTCCGGGAAGTGATCGCCCATTATGCTAATCCGGCTAATTTCGACAAACAAAAAGACGCCTCGCTTCTTAAGATAGGAACGCTTTCCACAAAGGAGCAAACCGAATTGATCACTTTTTTACAAACGTTGACAGATAAGGAATTTCTTTATGACAGGCGCTTCGCAGATCCTCAAATGAATTACTAAACCTTACTGGTTCCCGGGATTATCTGTTGCATACCACTCTGCGTAAGACGTAGGAGTCTCCAGTAATTTTACCGAATGTAATAAAAAATCCCCCTTGAGCGCCCCTTTTAATTTTCCGACGATATCAAGTAACAAATTCTCGCAGGTGGGCTGATAATTAACGAATAGTACTTTCTCAAAATTCTCCTTGAGTCCTTTAAGTTCCACGTGGGGAGAATCGCCATTCAGCACTAGCGCATGGTCAAGAAGGTTTACCACCTGTTCTTTTACAACCTGTTTAAGATCGGAAAAATCAATGACCATACCGTTTTTGGAATGGGTTTTATCGTTGAGTGGAACTCCCAGTAAACACACTGACAACTGATACGTGTGGCCGTGAATATTTTTACACAACCCGTCGTAGCCATGAAGCGCATGAGCCATATCGAAACTGAATTGTTTGGTAACGCGTATTTTTTGTGAGTCCATAGGTGTCATTCGTTTAACCCATTCTTAAAATAAGTCAACAGTTGCAGTCACTAATATCCCCTTGTATAAACCGTTTTGAGCTGATTAGGATCACAACCCGCTATGATTTTTATCAGAAAAATCCCACCCCATTTTTCAGAACTTTGTGTTTAAGGAGCGATGAAGGCTGTTAAAACAAAAGAGATATCACTATCCCGGAATACGATCATACCGGAAGTGCTTCATATTACCCAAAGTCAGAAACTGTCATCTATTCAGAAGCGCTTCAACGATATGTTCCCCTATTTAAAATTAGAATTTTTTAAAGGCTCTCCGAAAAAGGCCCTGAATTCCGAATTAATTCTGGGCCATGTTCACAGAGAAGCGCGTAAAGGAGAACTAACTATTACCCATTTAACCCAGGTTAAAGATCTTGAAAAAAACTTTTTTGATCTGTTCAAAATTGGGGTCACGGTTCTTCGCCGTTCAGGAAAATCCTGGCTCGAAACCAGATTCACCAACGACTGGAGTCTTTGGCAACAAAACAAGGAAGGTAGAGAAATAAGTATTTTTTTAGAAGAATAACAATGAATTGGCCGAAACTCAGCACGCAAAAAATAAAACTTCGGATCTTTGAAGCGCTAGGTAAAAACTTAAATTACAGGAGCGAAAACATACTCGGAATTCCAGCCACTTACCTCGACACCGAGGTTTTTTATGATGACGCCCCCTTCTTAAAAGAAGCGCCGTTTTTATCCATGCTTATTGCCAATCCTAACCACATTGGTTGCCACACACTGGAGGGCGATAAAGAAGCCATCTTTAAGGGCAGTCAGGAACTGGAAAAGGATCTTATAAAAATATGTGCTGAAGAAATTTTTAACGCCGACGCCCAGCAGTACGATGGGTATGTAGCCTCGGGTGGTACCGAAGCAAACATAGAAGCGTGCTGGATCTACCGGAACTATTTTCTGCGAGAAAAAAATGCTCTGCCGGAAGAAATCGCTTTGGTTTATTCAGAGGACACACATTATTCATTTCCAAAAGCCGCAAATCTTCTGGCTCTTAAATCGCTCGTGCTGAAAGTAGACGAAAATACGCGCGAGATAGTGATTGGCGATCTGGAAAAAAAATTAACCGACGCCATAAAACAGGGTGTGAAATATTTCATTGTAAATGTAAATCTTTCTACAACCATGTTTGGCAGTGTGGATGACATTGACAAAATAACCAATTTCCTCAATTTATTAAATGTAGAATACAAACTACATATTGACGCGGCATTTGGAGGATTTATTTATCCCTTTACGAAAACCAACAGCCGTCATGATTTCAAAAATCCAAATGTCAGTTCTATCACTATTGATGGTCACAAGATGTTGCAAGCACCTTATGGCACCGGCATTTTTCTCGTTAGAAAGGGCCTGATGCAACACGTGTGTACCGAAGAAGCTTCCTACGTTCAGGGAAAAGATTACACCCTTTGTGGAAGCCGTTCCGGCGCCAATGCCGCGAGTGTCTGGATGATTCTCCACATGCACGGGTCTACCGGCTGGACCGTTAAAATGCATCACTTACTTGACAAAACAAGTTCCTTGTGTTCAGCATTGGATGATCTGGATATAGTTTATTATAGAAATCCCTTTTTAAACATCATCAGCATCAAGGCCAACTATGTCAGCGCTCAGTTGGCCGCTAAATTTTGTCTGGTGCCCGATAATCACGAAGATCCAAAATGGTATAAAATAGTAGTGATGCCGCATGTAAAACAAGGAATACTCGATAATTTTATAAGTCAACTTGGAAACGAGCTTTTATACAAAAGCATAGAGATCTAAAAAAGATCCATTCCGTCGGTGTATTCACTGTCGAGGTCGAGATTATTCCTGACGGCATAATCCATCATGCGCCGGTGTAATTTGAGTATTTTATTAAAACGCGTGTAAAGCGTTTCGCGGTTATAAATGAGTTCTTCCGGCAGAGCTTCTCCCTTTGTTGCCAGCCCCCTGATCTCCTGCACCACTACCAAAAATTGTTTTTGAGTATTCAGGGAATCCTCATGCAGTTCTTTCAATTTTTCCTTAAAGGTCATTTATATAAAAATAAAGGGATAAAAGTTCAGATGCTCATGAAAGTCGTACATTTATGAAAAGAGTGCTGTTCATAGGACTTAAACTACAAAGATCACACAAACAAAATCAAATTAGCCGTTTTTTAACAGACTTTCGTCGAAATTAGACCAGCCACCTGTTTGCTACATTCTCCACAATTTCAAATAATCCACCGGGATCGAGTGGCTTGGTATAAAAATCGTTCGCACCGGTGTTTAGTGCTTCTACCCGTTTTGAAGGACTCGCACTGGATGTTAAAATAATTACCGGCGTTTTTGCCAGGCTCTCGTTTTTACGGATCACTTTTACAGCCTCAATACCTGTCAATCGTGGCATATTTAAGTCCATAAATATAATACTGGGCATGGACGTGCAAGTATCCAGAAAATTCAGCGCCTCAGCACCATTATAAAATGATTCGATGATGGCTTGTGGTACAATTTTGTTAATTGCCCTTCTTAAAAAAAAATGATCGCTCTCATTGTCATCTACAATAAGAATGTAAAACGTAATTCTGTTTAAGGCCAGATTCATGGGATTTTTTAAGGACATTGGTTTATTGGTCTAACATATGACTATCTATATACGTATAATAAACCCGTTTAGATTCATTTTGTTCAGTATTTTCTGAGTTTACGAACATCAAAGTGTTTTCGCTACTTATTTCTTAATGAAAAAGAGATTTTTGGGTACTTGTTATACGTCCTGCAAGTTAAATAAATACAGTTATTCTCTGCAGACAATTTTATGCAATTCAAGCATAAATTCCGGAAATTCGGGCTGACAAACGCATGAATCGGTTAAAAATAAACGATTAAAAGAAAATACGTTTCTATTTTGAATTCAGATAAAGACATACAGGTGCTCCCTACTTCGTTTCAGATGAATAAAAACCACGTTT
>CAZMHW010000201.1:0-6731 GCA_964566105.1 uncultured Akkermansia sp. | reverse complement strand
TGTGTTGCCTACGCTTCTTATAAAATTCACAAACGCGATCCAAAGGCCATTACTTTAGTGGCTCCAAGCGATCATCTGGTAAAAAAAGAAGATACGTTTGTAAAAGCCATCCGTTCGTGTTTTGACAAAGCAAGAAATCAGGATTGTCTGATTACTCTGGGAATAAAACCCACACGTCCGGATACCGGGTATGGTTACATTCAGTTTATTGACAGCGATGTGGAAGAAAAAGACAATCGCATCAATAAAGTAAAAACCTTTACTGAGAAACCAAACGCAGAAATGGCTAATTTCTTTATGGAAAGTGGCGATTTTTTATGGAATTCCGGCATCTTTATCTGGAGTACCAAAAGCATTATCAAGGCCCTCGAAACACACGATCCTGAATTAGCCAACGTATTTAAAGAAGGTTGGGATTCATACAATACCGAAAACGAAAAGGATTTTGTAAACCGTGCCTACTCCACCTGTAAGAATATTTCCATCGATTACAGTGTGATGGAAAAAGCGGAGAACGTATACGTACGTTCGAGTATTTTTGGCTGGAGCGATCTGGGAACCTGGGGAAGTTTATACACGCATATTCCGAAAGACGAAAACAAAAACGCACTCGTTGGAAAAAATATTATCACTTACGATTGCAACAATTGCATTGTTCAGGTACCTAAAGAAAAACTGGTGGTATTACAAGGTCTGGAGGACTACATTGTTGTGGAAAGTGAAGGTATCTTAATGATCTGCAAAAAACAGGACGAACAACAGATTCGTAACTTTGTGAACGACGTGAAAGTGAGCAAGGGCGAGAAATTTGTCTGAGCTTACCAGTGACCCCGCTCTGTTAATTACAAGTGATGCTTCCGGAATTTTAAGCCGACCTATGCAGTTAACCTGTTACAATTTCACTCCCAGTACCAACACATCGTCTGTTTGATTTCTGTTTGTTATCCAGTCGTTAAACGCTCTCTGAACTTCTTCTAATTGCGCGTCACTGTTTAAAGAATAAATTCTGAGAAATAGTTTTTTCATTTCTTTTGTTGAGAAACGTCTGTTAACAGTTCCTCCAAACTGATCTCCGTAACCATCCGAAAATAAATACAGGACATCCCCCTTTTGATAATACACGGTTGTATCGACAAACGTCTTTTTATTATTTCCCGAAAATCCTCCCACAGAAAGGCGAATAGACTTAAATTCGGAGAGTTTTCCCTGACTCACGAAATAAATCGGGCGGTGAGCACCACAAAAGATCAGTTCAGATTTTTTCCGGTCAATCCTGCACAAGGCCACATCCATTCCATCTGCTACACTATCGTCTCGTCCGTATTGACGCAGAGATTTTACAACACGTTTGTCTAATTCGGTCACAATGTGTGAAGGCAGAGGATTCTCCGATTCAGAGATAATCTGATCGAGATAAAAAGTACCAATAATACTCATAAACGCACCGGGAACACCATGTCCTGTGCAATCAACCACTGCCAGGTAAGTGTACTCCTCCGTGGAATGATGCCAGTAAAAATCTCCACTCACCACATCTTTTGGTTTGTGAAAAATAAAGGCATCCAATCGTTTTCTTATCTCTCCCTGTTCAGGTAGCAGAACATTCTGAATGCGCAAGGCGTAATCAATACTGCTGGTAATGCTAAAGTTCTTTGTCTCAAGAACCCTGTTCATATCGACAATTTCCTGTGTACGCTCTTTGACCATTTCCTGAAGCAGGTTCTTTTGTTTTACCAATTTTGAAGTTTGGATCTTTACGATAAAATAAACCAAGGTTACGAGGATAGTCAACACCAAAATAATAAACCACCATTTTTTATAAAGGGGTTGATCAATAATGATCCTCACTTTAAGCGGCACTGCATTGCGGATTCCAAGGTAATTGGTCGAATATAAAATAAAAGTGTATTCTCCTTCACTAAGATTAGAGTATTCCAGATGCCGCTCTGCGGTTGTTTTAAATTTTTTCTCAACCCCCTCCAGCTTATACGTGTAGCGCACCTCCGTAGGATAAGTTAACTCAATTCCGATGTAGTCAAACTGTAAATCGTAATGTGCATATGGTAAATTAATAACCGGGTCTTCCATGGAATAAACAGTTTTGTTAACCATTACCTTCAACATTGAATTTTTGGGTGACAGGCAACTGGTTTTTTCCTCGTTGATCAGGTAAACGCCTAAGCCTTGTTCGGTACCAAAATAAACAACGCTGTTATCAACCGAAATTGTATTGGCACTGCTTTCAAAGGCATTTAAATTTGATTTGCTGGACACTGCTCTTATTTTATTTTTTCCAACATCCAGCACACTAAAACCGTTTTGATGAGAACAGATCACGATGTTTTTATTTTGGTCGTAGGCTGCATTTAAAACATAATTGCTTACCAGACCATCTGATACGGTATAGCGCATAAAACTACCCTTGTTATACTTATATAGACCGTCGCCATTGGTGGTAATATAAATATTTCCCCTCCTGCCTTCACAGATACTCGTTGTGTTATAGGAACTATATTCAGGAATATCTTTGAAAAGAATAATAGAATCGTGTTGAATTAAACCCGGTACCGATTTGGGCGCCACAAACCACAACCGGCCTTCGCTGTCCAGAAACGTGTTAAGAATGTTGTTGTGCGGAAGTCCCTGATCAGTGGTTAGTTTTTTAAGTTTCTTTTTTTTGAATTCATATATAAACAATCCGTCGAGGGTTGAAATATAAACGACCGAATCTTTACCCACTGCCACATGATTTATGTGTTTAGCCGGAAGTTTAATGCCGGTCTTCCTGGAAAAGTCCATCACGGTATTCGTTTTCGCATCAAACAAAAAAAGTCCTGAATTTTCTGTGCCGACAAAAAACTGTTCCGCATTTATCTTTGCGATGCTGGTGACCTGATCGTTAATGAACTTATGTTTGGCATTATAAACGACCATACTATCCATAGCATGGTTGTATAAAACCTGAAATCCGCTTTCCAGTCCTACAAGTATTTTATCATTGGTTGCCAATACCGATTTAACACGATCGGAATATAAACCCGAACGTTTATCGTACACCCGAAAATGGTTGTTGTTAAATTTATAGAGCCCGCCACCAAAAGTACCGATCCAGATATTATCATTAAAATCTTTGTAAAGAACGTTTACAAACAAACTGTTTAATCCGTTTTCTTCTGAAATGTTCTTTTTATTTTTTACAGTCAGACCTTCGTTTTCAAGTTCCGCCGTGTAGATACCATTCCCCCATGATCCAAGCATGACTCTGTTACCCGTTGTATTAATAATGGTTTTAATAGGAATGTTTTTACAAATTCTAGTCACGGAAATTTGCTCCAGGATCTCTCTACCGCCTTTAACTGCATAAACGTATAAATCTCCCGAATCAGAACCCGCCAGTAACTGACCATTCCAATAATGACAAAGGCTTGTAAAATGAATGCCCTCTGTTGCGGAAATCAGACGAGCCGATTTTTCCTGATTAAGCGTATAGATACCATTGTCTGTTGCGATAAAAATAGCATTGTTTGCATAAAGAATTTTATTGACAAAAGTCGCTCCCTCCAATTTAAACCAGCTCAGTTTCTCGTTATTACAAATACCCAGGCGCCCTGTTTTTGTGCCAAAAAAAATGGTCTCATCCTTGTATAAGACACAACTTACAGGCTCTTCAAGGTTCTTTGCGGCAACAAAGTTCGTAAAAGTCTGTCCGGTCTGAAGACTTACACCTCGTTTCTGATGACCAACCACAATAAACCCTTTTGCGTTGGCAGCGAGGCAGGAGACCAGATTATCGCCCAACCCGTTGCTGGTGTCGTAATTTGTAAACTTAATTCCACCATAATAACTTAATCCTTCGCCCGTAGCAACGGTCAAAAAACCTCTCTTATCCTGAGCTATATCGTATATGTAGGCCGAAGGAAGGCCGTCCTCCTGAGTAAATTGTGTAAGGCTATATATCTGTGCCTTCAGTATTCCGGCACAAACAATCAGAACTATAACAAGAGCGTTTTTCATCAATGTGTTGTTGATTTACTTCGTTTTTGTCGCATCAATTTTGTACTTATACCGTGGCACACCCCCAATAGGCAGGGTATAAAAACGAATAGCTTCATTGTATTGATTGGTAATATACACCACGATATTATTGTTCTTCACTTCCTTCTTCTTTATAAATTGAATGTCCATTGACGTGTTTACCTCCTCAGGCAGAATCTTCAATTCATTGGTGGTCCAGGTTCCTTCCGCTGTAGAATTTGTTATCTGACCCTTTTTTGCGATGGTCACTGTTCTCACAATGCCTTCATCGTCGTAATCGAAAATATTTATTTTCACACTCAAAATACCCAGTGGTAAAAAGGGATAAATGTGACTGGTAAAACCTACATTGTCTGACAATCTGAAACTGTACTCGTAACAAAAGGCATTACCGCCTTCTACTGCCACATTCTTATCGCTTGACTTTGACAAAAAGAACTTGTACAAATTACCATCATCACCCTCAAGGCCTTCCACAATGAGTTTAAATACATAACCACCAATTTCAGGTTGAAATTCCCCTTCTGCGGGGTTAAATGGGCCGAAGGTATACCAGTTATTATCCAGCTCCGCATCCTCCCCAAACAGTTTGGTCGCCATTAACGTTCCGCTTTTAAAATTTCCCTTAGGCTCAATGGCCTGAGCGTCTTCGTTAGAATGGGCGCCTTTCCCCCCGTAAATTGAGAATTTTGTTTTGGAATTAAAACCTTCCCGGTTCTCATCATGCTGACCGCCATTATCCGGATCAAACACACGAATGTATACAGGATTTTTATTGGTTTCCGGAATTACAAAAAATACAGTCTGCACAAAATCGTCGTCGCCCCAGGTTTTATCTGCTTTTTTTGAAAATGTAACCAGGTAAGAAAATTTTTCTTCTACAGAAGGCATGGGCTGTGCCGTTGACACATAAACGCTTAAGAGAAAAAATATGATCGTGAGTTTCTTCATTCCTTTATTTAGCCGACTTTGTATAGTAAAGCGGTCGTTTTTTTTATTTGCCAGCTTTTATAGTAAAATACAGTAAAAAATATATTTCTTTAGAATAACAAAATGTTTTTTTATTTCCATTCAAAAGACCATCCGATAATAACTTAACTTCATACTTTCCCGGCTTCTTAAATGTATAGCTCTGGGTTAATCCTTCATAATATTTGGACGTGCCAAAATTCCAGTAATATTTTTCAATCTTATAGTTATCAATATTAGAATACTCCGCGCTAAAATCCACTTTTGAACCTGCAGCCACTGTATCATAAGAAAAAATGTAAAGCTGTTTTTCATTTTCAACGTGGAGATCATAACTCAATTCATTCAAAAATGTTTCTCCGCTCTTTTTTTCCATCACATTCAACTCAACCTTATACACCCCTTCACCCGGATAACAATGATTTACAATGAATCCTTTCGCCTTGCCGCCATCGCCCAAAGTCCATTCATAAAACATATTCAGGGTGTCGTTCGTATCAAAGCTATCTTTTTCTTTTAAAGTATAACAATAAGAATTCTCAATCTGCCGGATACAATTATCAAAGATAGGTTTATTACGTCTGTTAAAATAATAAATATCGTCGTTCCCCGCCCGGTTGGAAGAAAAGTACCCCGATGTTTTATCGGCGTATATGATTCCAAAATCATCCTTGTCTGAATTCATTTCTTCCAGATTTACAGCCACTTTTTTTACATCTTTTAACCGGATGGAATAAATATCAAGCCCCCCCTTTCCTTCACTCCGGTTAGAACTAAAATAGAGTTCACCGTTTAAAATGTAAGGGAATTCTTCATTGTTATCGGTGTTAAACGGAGCAGGGCATTTAACTGGTTTTCCCCAGACTCCCGCTTTTCTCTCCGAATAATATATATCGGTCGCGGAACTGCTATTCGTGTGATAATAGGTAAAATACAAAACAGAGTCATTCAGAACGGCAGGATGACAAAGGGTAACCGAATCAGACACTCCAAAGTCGATTTCAAAAGGTGTCTGCAGACTGCTATCAGAATTAAAACCGGCGAAGAAAATCCGCAGAGGTGTTTCTAAATCCTTCTTTTTTTGCAGTATTTTACTTGTGGAAGTATAATATATCCCTGTCGCCGAAATGCTCAGCGGTCCCGCATTCAGAGTTCCGTTGAGTCCCTCGGCAACCCGAGTGTGTTGAAAACGAAGTGAGTCTCTTTTTTCGGACACAAACAACTTGGAAGGAACGCCAAAATTTTTATCCCAGGCTACCACACCTACTTCTGTTTGCCGATTGGAAACAAAATACATTTTTTTCCCAAAAAGGAAGGGGGAATATTCGCTGTCCTTTGTATTCAGTTTAAGTCTGGTAATGATCAGTGTATCTTTATTCCCCCCTGATGTTTGCGCAAACAAGGAAGCTTCAAATCCCAAAAGCAGGACTAAGACAATGTTTTTAATGAATAAGCGCACGGGGGTTTTTAATATTATATTGTTTACCAAACAAGTACCTCAGCGAAATCTCATGCGAACCATTCTGGTACCTGGCCAGAGAGCTTGTAGAATAATCATAACAGTAACTTATTTTGAACTGATCTTTTACCACAAATTCCATCAACGCGACAACTGCATTATTTACGCGGTAGGAAAAACCTATCCCATACTTTGAATAAAAATAATAGGTGAGATTAAAATCCGTCGTCATTTCAGAACCCTTCATTCTGCGCAGCATCACCGAAGG
>CAZMHW010000200.1:0-6741 GCA_964566105.1 uncultured Akkermansia sp. | reverse complement strand
AATTTAGTGAACAGAACCGATAAGCGGGTTCTCAAACAACGCTTACAAGAAGAACATAAAGGAAATACCGAAGCTCAACAAGCGCATCTGATGACACTCATTGATGAGCTTAAAAACTCTCCCATTGCCATTGAGACCGATGCGGCGAACGAACAACATTACGAAGTGCCAACCGAATTCTACCAATTGTGTCTTGGCAAACATTTAAAATACAGTAGTGGTTATTGGAAAGAAGGTGTTACGGACATCGACACCTCTGAAAGGGATATGCTGGAGTTGACCTGCGCGCGTGCTGAGTTAACAGACGGACAGCAGGTACTGGAACTGGGTTGCGGCTGGGGCTCACTTTCCCTGTTTATGTCCGCTAAATATCCCCGGAGTCATTTTACCGTGATTTCTAATTCCCGTACTCAAAAACAATACATTGATGAACAAGCCAAATTAAGAGGGATTACCAACCTGGAAGTCCTGACGGTAAACATCAATAACTTTGGACTCGACAAAACCTTTGACCGTGTTGTTTCCGTGGAAATGTTTGAACACATGCGCAACTACCAAAAACTCATGCACCTTGTTGCAAAACATTTGAATTCCGCAGGAAAACTCTTCGTTCATATTTTCACACACAAAGAAGTTGCTTACAAGTTTGAAGTGAAGGACGAAAGTGACTGGATGAGCAAATATTTTTTCACCGGAGGCATCATGCCCAGTGATGATTTGCTCCTTTATTTTAACGAGCACCTGAGTATAGAAAAGCACTGGCATGTAAGCGGTTTGCATTACAGCAAGACCTCTGAAGCCTGGTTAAGAAATATGGACAAGAATCACTCCAAAATCATGCCACTTTTCACAAAAACCTACGGTTCTCAAAACGCCCTGAAATGGTGGGTTTATTGGCGCATTTTTTATATGGCTTGCGCTGAATTGTGGGCCTACAATAAAGGTGAAGAGTGGATCGTAAGCCATTATTTATTTACGAAGAAATAAGATGGAGAAACTTGCAATCATAGGTACCGGTATTGCCGGAATGGGATGTGCTCATTTCCTCCAAAAAAAATACGACCTGAGCATTTTTGAACAAAACACTTACATTGGCGGCCACACCAACACATTAACCGTTAATGAAGATGGTACGGACGTTTATCTGGACACAGGTTTTATGGTGTTTAATTTTGAAACCTACCCTCATCTGTGCGGGCTTTTTGAGGAAATCAAAGCTCCCATCATGAAAACGGATATGTCCTTTAGTGTGCAACACCGGGCGAGTGGCCTGGAATACTGTGGCTCAGGAATAAACGGACTCTTTGCACAGCGCAAAAACATTTTCAATCTCCGCTACATAAAAATGCTGTTGGAAATTTCCCGCTTCAACAAAATAAGCGTGCAAATTTTAGAAGATAAACGTTACGAAAATTATTCCTTAATTCAATTCATTAAAGAGTTTGGTTTTAGTGAAGACATGCTCTGGAAATACCTTGTGCCCATGAGTTCTGCCGTGTGGAGTACGCCCATGGACAAGATGCTCGATTTTCCGGCGCTCACACTTATCCGGTTCTTCAAGAACCACGGCTTTTTGGGATTAAACACCCAGCACCAGTGGTATACCCTAAAAAACGGAAGTCAATCCTACCGGGAGATTTTAATACATCCTTTTCGGGACAAAATTCAGGTAGATAATGCCGCGCTCAGAGTGGAAAAGAAAAACTCCAAAGCAGTCGTCCATCTTAAAGACGGAAGCAAACAGGAATTTGATAAAGTTATTTTTGCCTGTCACGCCGACCAGGCTCTTGCATTGCTCGCTGAAGCCAGTCCTCTTGAAAAACGCTTACTAAGTGCTTTTAAGTATCAAAAAAACAGCGCTACTGTTCATACCGACGAGTCCGTAATGCCTAAAAACAGGAGAACCTGGAGTAGCTGGAACTATAGGATTGAAGACATAAATGGGAAACAAACCCCTACTACCATTTACTGGATGAACCGCTTACAGGGTGTGAGTAAAAAGAAAAATTATTTTGTCTCCATTAATGCTTTTCCCAACAGTATTGCAAAAGAAAAACTCATTAAAGAAATAGATTACGAACATCCGTTGTTTGATCTGGAAGCCATTAAAGCTCAAAAAGAATTACCTTCATTGAATGAAAACGGACCTTTGTACTATTGCGGAAGTTATTTCAAGTACGGGTTTCATGAAGACGCGTTTAAAAGCGCGGTTGAACTTTGTAAAAAACTATAAATGAATTCTTGTCTCTATAAAGCACTGGTTATGCACAACCGCATGAAACCGAAATCGCACCGGTTTCATTACCATGTGTTTATGTTTTACCTCGACCTTGATGAATTGGATCAATTATGTAAAAAACACTGGCTGTTGAGCAAAAATAAATTCAATTTTTTTTCGTTTAGAGACCGGGAACACCTGCAACTCCCTCCGGAGAATCCGGACAAGACAAAAACCACAAAAGAGCACATCATCACCTATTTGAAACAAAATGGCTTTAATTTTGTTGATCAAAGGATCATGATGTTGACAAATTTGAACATTCTCGGTTACAATTTTAACCCCGTTTCCTTCTATTTTATTCTCGGAAAAGAAGGACAACCTGAATGCGCCATCGCAGAGGTTGGCAATACCTTTGGCGAAATGAAGCCCTATTTTCTAAGTCGGGAAACACTCCTGGAAAACGGCTTTCGTTTGAATACCACCAAGTATTTTTATGTTTCTCCTTTTATTGAACACGACAGTAATTTCGATTTTAACCTGGGTGTACCCGGTGATAAACTCAACATACGTATCGACGATTATAAGAACGAAGAACGCTTCTTTATCAGTACTCTGACCGGAATAAAAAAAACACTCAGCACGGGAAACTTAATTCTGTATAGTTTGCGTTTTCCATTTCTTACCCTGAGAATTATTGGCCTTATTCACTGGAACGCCCTGTTGCTTTGGTTAAAAAAAACACCTTATTATAAAAAATCAGAAAAAGCAGATCTGCAAAGAGACGTTTTTCGTAAATACGAACAAAAGTGATTCACTTGCTTAATCTTGTTTAAATACCCTTAAATACGTAAATTCGTCATATTCGATGTCAACAGCGCTTAGCATAACAGCCACTGCCGGTTTCTACGAAAAAATCATCCTGCGTTTACTCAGTAAAATGGAGCAGGGTTCTCTTTTTATTACCTTGCCTAACGGACAACAATTAACCCTAGGAAATGGCAGCGGTTCCATATCTGCTAACATTCATGTAAAGAATGACTACTTTTTTAAACGTTGCGTACTTTATGGTGATATTGGATTTGGTGAAGCGTACGTGGAAGGTGAATGGGATACGGATAATATTCAAAACGTGATCAAGTGGTTTCTTTTAAATATTGAAAACGCCCCCTCTGTTTCCGGGAGTAAAACACAAAGTCTCCTGATTAACTTACTAAAATTTTTAAATAAGATCTATCATTCCAAAAGAACCAACAGCGTTGGTGGTTCACGGAAGAACATTTCTGAGCATTACGATCTGAACAATGATTTTTTCTCCTTATTTCTTGACCCGAGTATGACCTATTCCTCGGCCTATTTTAAAGAAGAAGGCATGACCCTGGAAGAAGCACAACTCGCCAAATACGAGCGTTTGTGCCAGGAACTGAAATTAAAACCCGAAGATCATGTGCTTGAAATTGGCAGTGGATGGGGTGGAAACGCTATTTACATGGCGAAAAATTACGGCTGCAAGGTTACCAGCCTCACAATTTCTGAAGAACAATTTAAACTGGCAAACGAACGCATTCAAAAAGAAAATCTTTCCGATAAGGTGACAGTGCTCTTAAAAGATTATCGTTTAATGGAAGGTTCTTTTGATAAACTGGTCTCTATTGAAATGCTGGAGGCTGTTGGAGCCGAATTTTACACAACCTATTTTAAGAAATGCAGTGAACTTCTTAAAAAGGACGGCATTTTCGCATTGCAAGTTATTACCTGCCCCGACTCCCGTTTTGAAAGTCTGAAAAATGGTGTGGACTGGATTCAAAAACACATTTTCCCCGGCTCCCTCCTGCCCTCGGTTGGTGCCATTAATAACGCCATTAACGAAGTATGTGATCTGACACTGGTAGACTTAAAAGATATTGGACTGGATTATGCACATACACTCAACATCTGGCAACAGGAGTTTATGAAGAACATCGAAGAGGTTAAAAAATTAGGCTTTGATGATTATTTTGTACGTAAATGGAATTACTATTTTGCATACTGCGAAGCAGCCTTCGCCATGAGAAACATCAACGTGATGCAATTGGTATATTCAAGGCCAAATAATACGGGGCGTTAAAAAACACCAGTTAAGATGATTGTTCATCTTAAATACTAGGCTAATTTCCAGGAGAAATTGCGAACACGTTAAATTAGACTTCAATCTAAACACCTCTTGTTATATACTTTATTTCAAAAAAGCGCAAAGAGCGTTCATCTTTAACATCAATTTTATGACCGTGTTATATTATCGATATGTTAAGAAAAATTTAGATATAATACCCTAAATAAATTTGTTGGAGGTTCCCGCAACTTAAGACACAGACTATTCCTTTCTTGTCAAGATAAACGTTTAAGTTTCATTAATTTAGATAGTTCAGCACAACTACACTTTATTTGCACTTACCTTTTTTTTATAATATCTTCGCCGCCAATTTCAGACCTTACCCATTAAATCAACAAAATATGAAAAAAATCGTACTACTACTGGCACTCGTTGCTCATTTTAATTGTCAAAGCCAAATTTCGGCAACAAACACACTCTTATGTACTGGGCAGACCGCGACACTTACAGCCCCGGTAAATCAGTTAACAACTACTTTAGCCAGCGACAATAGTCAAAGAGGTAGTATGTTTAATTTGGTTGCAATTAACACTGTAACCATAAATGGGTTCGAGACAAATCTAAACGCAACAGGTATTCCTTCCGTTCAAATCTATTACAAAGCCGGTACTCACGCCGGGTTTGAAAACTCAGCAGGCTCATGGACTTTAATTGGCACAACTACCCTTATAGCGCAACCCATTGGAAATCTAACGTCAATACCCATTCCTGTAAACGTAACTATTCCTGCCGGCCAGACTTATGCCTTTTACGTAACAGTTTCCGATAATGTTTCAGCACTTCGTTACACTAACGGTACTCTTCAGGGAGCTGTATATTCTTCAGATGCCAATCTCCAATATTTACAGGGGGTTGGTATTGGCTATCCGTTTACCGGAGTGCCAAATACACCGCGCATCTGGAACGGTAAAATCAAGTACACCACAGCTACTCCTTTAACCTATACATGGAGTACCGGAGTAAACACCTCTACTATCGCAGTGTCTCCAACCGTTACTACAACCTATACAGTCGCGGTAAACACTGCTACCAATGTGAGTTCTATTTCTGTATCAGTAAGTCCCCTACCAACTGTTTCGGTGAATAGTGGTTCTATTTGCAGTGGTAATTCATTCTCGATAATCCCTTCAGGCGCAAATACTTACACCATACAAGGCGGAAGTACAAATGTAAGTCCGGCCAGTACTTCCAACTATACTTTAAATGGGACTTCTGCACAGGGATGTGTGAGCGCGAATACAGCAACAAGTAGTGTGGTTGTAAACACAACACCAACAGTTTCTGTAAATAATGGTACCATTTGCAGTGGTAATTCCTTTTCAATAATTCCCTCAGGTGCCAGTTCTTACACTATTGAGGGAGGTTCCGCCAGCGTAAGTCCATCAAGTACTTCCAGCTACACTGTATCTGGCATTTCAGTTCAGGGCTGTGTGAGCGCTAATACCGCTACAAGTAATGTGTTTGTAAACACAACACCAACTGTTTCTGTAAATAACGGTACCATTTGCAGCGGCAACTCCTTTTCGATAATCCCTACAGGTGCCAATACCTACACTATACAGGGTGGAAGCTCGAATGTGAGTCCATTAACCAGCTCAAGCTATACTGTTAGTGGAACTGCAGCAAATGGCTGTGTGAGTGCCAACACTGCGACTTCTAACTTAACTGTAAACACAACACCGACCATATCCGTAAACAACGGAACCATTTGTTCAGGAAATTCTTTTTCTATAATTCCTACCGGTGCCAATACCTATACCATTCAAGGTGGAAGTACGAATGTAAGTCCATTAACCAGCTCGACCTATACTGTTAACGGAACAGCCGCCAATGGCTGTGTAAGTGCGAATACAGCAACCTCCAATTTAACAGTAAATACAACACCGACCATTAGTGTGAACAGTGGCACTATTTGTTCCGGTAATTCTTTTTCCATAATTCCTGCAGGTGCCACTACTTACACCATTCAGGGCGGAAGTGCGAATGTCAGTCCTCTGATCAGCTCGACGTATACCGTGAATGGCACAGCCGCTAATGGGTGTGTGAGTGCGAATACTGCCACTTCAAACTTAACCGTAAATACAACACCAACTGTCTCAGTAAACAACGGAACCATTTGTTCCGGCAATACCTTCACCATTATTCCTTCAGGTGCCAACACTTATACCATTCAAGGTGGAAGTACTACCGTAAGTCCATTAACCAGCTCAAACTATACCGTCAACGGAACCGCAGCAAATGGATGTGTGAGTGCCAACACAGCAACTTCTAACTTAACTGTAAACACAACACCGACCATCTCAGTAAACAACGGAACCATTTGTTCCGGAAATACCTTCTCTATTGTTCCTTCAGGTGCCAACACCTATAC
>CAZMHW010000199.1:0-6741 GCA_964566105.1 uncultured Akkermansia sp. | reverse complement strand
ACTGAAGACCTTGAAAACAGTCACCTCTCGACTCCGCTCGAGATGACAATTTTCAGGAATCCGGACTTTTGAGTCAGCCTCTTTTTACTAAATCAGTTGATGTAAGCCCTGTTAGTTTATTCCTTAACAAGTCTGAGAGTTTTTATCTCTCCATTTTTTTCAGCTTTTAAAACATATACACCGGTATTAAAATTAGTTAAGTCAATCGTATGTTTTCCTTCTTCCAGGGTTTGAGTATACACTACTTTCCCCAGCACATCAACGATTGTGACGTTCGAAACTGTTGGTAACTCTACTGAGAAAATACCGTTGCCAGGATTTGGATAAATTGTAATTCCGCTTTTAATACCATTTTGCACAAGAAGGTCCGTACAAGCGTTTACACTTTGTGTGAGTGTTGTCATATTCACACAACCATTATTATCGGTAGCTACTACGGTATAAATTGTTGTGACGGACGGAGAAACAACAATGTTGGTGCCCGTAGCATTTGTATTCCAGGTGTAAGTTAGAGCTCCATTTACACTTAATGCAGCCTGTTCTCCGTTACAAATTAAAGGACTGCTACTAATGGTTACCAATACCGGAAGTTGATTTACCGTTACATTACAGAAAGCTGCGAGAGCGCTTACACAGCCTAAAGAACTGGTTCCGGTGACCGAATACATCGTACTTGTTGATGGCGTTACCACCTGGCTGCCACTGCTGAACGTATAAGTAGCTGCGCCGGCCGGCGACATTGTAAAAGAGGATCCCGAACAAATGGTTCCATTGTTGACAGTAATAATGGGGAGCGGGTTTACTGTGATTGTGATAGATGCTGTATTGGAACAGGTTGTCAGTGTATTTGTTCCTGTAACAGCGTAATTTGTGGTGGCAGAAGGTGTAAATGAAAAACCATTTGAAACCCCACCAGTCCATGTATAAGTATCTGCACCAACACCATTTAAAGTTACAGATTGGCCAGCGCAAACAACAGAATTAGTTGCGTTAATGCCAACTGTATTTGACAAGGCAGTGGTAAAACCATTTACAACTCCGCCGGGCGCCACCCAATTTGACGTTGCGCCTGTTAATGCAAAGTTTGTCAATGTACCATTTGCAGCGTTTCCGGAATAATCATTCAAAACGCTAATACCCGTATTTGTGCCTGACGCTACACCCTGATTAAAATGATAGTTTGCTGTTAAATTTGTGGCTGTAGTCGGGATTTCGCAATTCATATACGTTTGAATTTCACATTGGGTTCTGGCTACAGACCATAAGCGTAGTTCGTCGAGTTGACCCGATAAATAGGCATTCAGAGATGGCTGTGCCTGCGCTCCTAAACACAAAGGGTTGGTGTTGGAGTTTAAAGGTACAGTTGGTGTCGGCGAACTTCCTATAACCACTCCATTTCTGTATAATTTCATAATACCCGCGTTACCATCGTAAGTACCGGCAATATGAACCCATCCATTGGCAACCGTAATTACAGATGTGCGTGGAAGCGTCACAAATGTAAAGGTTCCAGCACTGCTTTTTACATAAAACCTGAATGTGGTCCCTGCAAAGTCGAAGGCGTATTGTTCCAGTCCACCCCCGCTTCCTTTGTTAACAAAAACTCCGCCAGCCACATCGGTGTTTGTTTTGGCCCAAAATTCAACTGTAAAAGCATTTGTTGTGGTAAAATTATTTGCAGAACTATTTGGTATTTGAACATAGTCGTTAGTCCCATCAAAATTTAAAGCAGCTCCCGACTGAGCTTTACTACCTGAAGCCAGGCTAAAAAGGACGCTAAGGCTTAAAAAAGCCCTTTTCAGATTTAATAATTCGTATTTAGTTTTCATGATTTGAGTTTAATTTACCTCAAATGTAGTTTAGGGAAATGTGCCAGATGAAACTATGGGACGAAACGAAATAAACGTGTATATGAAATCACGATCAATGTATACTAAACAAAGGCAAGTAAAAAGACAAGGACCTGATTTTGTTCAGGAAATAAAAACTACAGGAAACTCAAACGTTTCAAAAGTTCAGCGCTATAATTGGCCCCAATGGTTAATTCGTGCTGTTTGATGTTAAGAAAATCACTCCCTACACTATCAATTGCATGTATGTTTGTGACACAGGAGCGATTTATTTGAATAAAAATTGTTTTAGGCAGCAAATTCGCTATGTCTTTTAAAGTCATCCGAACGGCAATCTTTTTAGTCTCAGTAATAATATCCAAATAGTTTTTATCTGCCCTGATAAATAAGATATCGGAGTATTTAACTTTCACATACAGATTGTTTTGTCTGATAAACAAACTGTCTTTAATAATTAACGAATCGGATAACTCTTTAGAATGTTTATTTTCTTCAGGAATATTGGCACCTTCATTTCTGCTGAAATTGTTCAAAGCAACGTTCACCGATTCAAGCAAGTCATCCTCATCAAAAGGCTTTAACAAATAGCCATAAGGTCGTGTTTTAATGGCCTGAGACAATGAAGCTTTATCGCCGTGCGCTGTTAAAAAGATAAAAGGGATTTTAAGCTCTTTATTAATTTGTTCTGCCAGCCAGATGCCATTTTTCTCACCAATCAAATTTATATCCAGGATAACAAGGTCCGGCAACTTTGCAATCATTTCCTTCAGTGCAGATTCGGCGGTATCGGCGGTTCCAATTACACCGTAGCCCGATTCCAGGAGACATTGTTGAATAGTGGCCGAGGTTATTACCTCGTCTTCCACAATAAATATATTTATTTCCCCACTCATAGTCAATCTTTGCAATGCATCAGTTTTTCCAGGTATCCGCGAATTTAATTTCAATGCTTGTACCATTGGAAGTATTCATCTTTAATTCCGCACGTATTTGTGTGCAAAGCATTTTAACCAAACGGAGACCTAAGGATTTAGAAGTTTCAAAATTAAAGGAATCCGGAATACCACTTCCATCGTCTTTTATAGTCAAATTGTATCGATTGGTTTCTAATTTATTCAGGGAAATATCAATGCGCCCTCCCTTTTCTTTATTTTCGAAAGCATATTTAATGGCATTGGATAATAATTCGTTTACGATTAAGCCTAAAGGAATAGCTGTATCCACGTCAAAGGCAATATTTTGGGCATCTACATTGATCTCGATTTTTTTTGAAGCTGCACCAAAACTCTTCTCAATGAGTTTGCTCAGCTCCTCCAGATAATCCTGAAAAGGAATGGTACTTAAATTTTGATTCTGATACAACATCTGATGTATCAGCGCCATTGATTTTACACGGCTTTGGCCTTCCTTTAAAATCGCCTTTAACTCATCGCTCTGGTGCTCGCTGTTCTGTAGACTCAATAGACCCGAAATCACCTGTAAATTGTTTTTAACACGGTGATGAATTTCGTTTAACAGGGAATCCTTTTCCTTACCGGCCTTTTCCAATTCTAATTTTTGAGTTGCAAGTAGCTTGTTGGTTTTCTCTTTCTGACGGTAACTTCTTAACAACAATAAACTTAACAACAAAAGGAAAACAAAAGACAAAACAGAGATTACAATGATCTGCCTCTGTTGTTTACTCTCCGCTTCAAAAACTGCTGTCTTTCTCTCCTGCGCCATTTTTAAAAGAGCCTCCTTTTTCTGAAATTCAAAATTAACTTCTGCTTCCATCTGTGCCTTTTTGTTTTGTTCACTGTAGATAGAGTCCTTAAGTTGCACATATGCGGTGTAATGTTCAAACACCTTATCAGCATTGTGTGTATTTTTATACAGTTCACTCAAAATCCGGTGAATGTTAGTGGATCCTTCCAGGGTTCCCAAACTATCAGAAATATCCAGTGCCTTTTTAAAATAGAATTCCGCGGTTTTATAATTTTTCAGACTCTTATATGCATTTCCCAGACTCACCATGCTTTCACCAATGGAGCTCTTATCACCAAACCTCTGACAAATCTCCAGAGCTTTTAAACTATAATCCCTTGCTTTTATATAACTCTTAAGTTCCACATAAGTGTTAGAAATATTTATGTAACACACCGCAGCTCTCCTGGGATCACCAAACTTTTCAATAATATCAAGCGCTCTGAAAAAAAACAATAAAGCATTATCGTATTCATTCAATCCATAATAAGCACCTCCCATACTTTCTAAGGTTACAGCAATACCCCTTTTATTTCCTGTCTTTTCTCTTAATTTAAGGGCCTTGGTAAAAAAACCAAGTGCTTTGTTGTTATCTCCCTGCGCCACGTATATATTGCCAATATTGGTATTCTGCCTTGCAATATCGTCCAGGTTCTTAATCTCCTCAGCGAATTTTAAAGACATGAGAAAGTTCTTAAGTGCGTTTGAGTAATCGGATTTACTTGATAAGAGATCTCCCATTGCACCATAAATTGTACACAAACCCTTTTTTCCTTCCAGTGAAGAATTTTTATCCTTAGAAAGTTCCATCTCCTTACATACAGGGAGTGTGCGCTTATACCACACCATTGCGGTATCGTAATTGCCAATAAAATAATTAAACCACCCTATCCTGTAACCAGCTTGTGCAACACCCTTCTTCCAATGTATCTGTCTGGCAAGTGCATCCGCCTTGTAGATATAATAAAAGGCTGAGTCCGCGTTACGGTAAAGATAGACTTGAGACAGTTCTGTCAGCGATTTAACCTGCGCGCTATCTTTTGTTTGTTTATGTATTTCGAGTCTTAGCGAATCTATTTTCCTGGTCTGAGCCCTACAAACAAAGGCGAAGAAAATAAGTATAAAAATATGTACATAGATTTTTACTTTCATGCACGTCATTCAAAAATTAACAGACCTAAAACTACGTTTGAAATAAATGGATTACTAAATTATGGGATGAAAAGGTTCTTTTAATACATGAAACTACATAAAACAGTATATAAAACCAAAAGAGATTAAATTTTAAGGTCAGTAATTTTGAGAGGTTTGTCAACATGCACTCTTATAGAATACAAACGTTCTTTACTTAAAACAGTATATTTGTACTCATCCGTTAATATGAAAAAACTATTACCCCTCGTCGCGCTTGCTTTATTTTTTTCCTGCGGTCAGGAAAAAAAAGAAACAGAACACACAGCAGATCAAAACCAGCGTTTTGACTCCTACAAAAACAACTTCGTGGAAGCGCTCTGGAAGCTTTACCCGGGTTGGGCCAGCAGTGTGGGGTATCACAACTACGACAGTATCCTTCCTCTTCCTGACGCGGCGCAACGCACAAAGGAATCCGGTTTTTTCGGTGCTCATCTGGATTCGTTAACTACCTTCGACCTCCAGGCTCTGAACGACGCCAACAAAACAGACCTCTACATGCTGCGCGATTTTTTAAAGTCCGGCCAATGGAGTCTCAGTACTTTAAAATCCTTTGAATGGGATCCTTCCAACTACAACGTTTGTGGCAGTTTCGCGGAAATGCTCAACAATAACTACGACAGCCTGGAAACCCGTTTACATAATTTCTATTTGCGCATGGCGGCTGTTCCAGCTTACTACGAAGCTGCCAAAAAGAACATCCTGAATCCAACAGCAGAACACACCGACCTGGCCATGAGTCAGAACCTGGGTGGCGCTTCTGTATTTGAAACCGATCTTGAAGACGCTCTTAAAAAATCGAAGTTAAGTGCTGAAGAAAAAGAAAAAATAAAAGTCCGCGCCGCAGACTGTGTGAAAGCGGTAAAAGGCTGGGCAGACTGGCTTAAAAATTACAAAAACGAGCATCCCCGCAGTTTTCGTTTAGGCAAAGAACTCTATGCGAAAAAATTTGAATACGATATTCAATCGGGTTATAGTGCCGATCAGATCTATGAAAAGGCGATTGCCCATAAAAAAGACCTGCACGAAAAAATGTTCGCCATTACCAAAGAACTCTGGCCGAAATACCTGAAAAATAAAACGCTGCCAGAGAATCCCTTGGATGCCATCAAAGATATGATCGACGTGCTTTCGGTAAAACACGTGAAGCCGGATTCCTTTCAAACCGCCATTGAAAAACAAATTCCGGTATTGGTGGACTTTGTGAATAAAAAGAAATTACTTTACCTGGACCCTTCCAAACCTTTGGTGGTGCGAAAAGAACCAGCGTATATGGCCGGTCTGGCCGGTGCTTCTATTTCGTCACCCGGACCTTATGACAAAAACGGAAACACCTATTACAACGTGGGAAGTCTTTCCGGCTGGACCAAAGAACGCGCGGAAAGTTATCTGAGGGAATACAACCACTACATTTTACAGATCTTAAATATCCACGAAGCTATTCCGGGGCACTACACTCAATTAATCTACTCCAACCAATCACCCAGCATGATCAAATCTCTTTTCGGAAATGGTGCCATGGTAGAAGGCTGGGCCGTTTATACTGAACGTATGATGCTGGAAAACGGTTACGGAGCTCCGGAAGGATCTGAAACTGCGGAACCGGAAATGTGGCTCATGTATTACAAATGGAATTTAAGAAGCACCTGTAACACCATTTTAGATTATTCGGTACATTCCAAAGACATGAGCAAAGAAGAAGCGCTGAATCTGTTGACCAAAGAAGCCTTCCAGCAACAAGCGGAAGCGGAAGGGAAATGGAGACGGGTGACCTTAAGCCAGGTGCAACTCTGCTCCTACTTTACAGGCTTCAAGGAAATTTACGAATTCAGAGAAGCGTATAAAACCAAAATGGGAGATAAGTTTGATCTGAAAGCGTTTCACGAAAAATTTCTGAGTTACGGTAGCGCACCTGTGAAATATATTAAAGAGCTGATGTTGAGTGAAGGTATATAAG
>CAZMHW010000198.1:0-6752 GCA_964566105.1 uncultured Akkermansia sp. | reverse complement strand
CGATAATTCCTTTTCCGAGAGAAGATGTTACCCCACCGGTAACAAAGATATATTTGGTATTGGTTGACATACAGTTTTATGATTTTTAATCACACTTGAACTTCAGGAGCCGACTTCCGGCAAACTAAAGACCTTGTGTGGTAAATCCCGACTCACTGTTTACAGGGTTTTGACCGTATAAACACTTACATCGCAGCCAATTATTAACCGGCTGTAAGGATTTAAAAACTGTATGCGAAGGTACTGAAAAAAAGCTAAGTGGCAGGCATTAATTTGATAAAATTCCAAAAAATAAACCAGTCAAAATTGACACGAAATGCACACAAATTTTCCGGTTTTCCGAGATGACCTTGTCTCCCTCTAAACATCCCCTACTTCAACAATCCCATCTGCTCCAGCTCCTCGTAGGTAGTCCGTTTACCTTTATAAAGTGCAATAATAAACCCTTCTTTTTGTCCGGCTCTTACTACTTTTTTATTGTGCTCCAAAGCTGCTCCCAATGTTTTAAAGGCTCCACCCACGGTAATCCGTGTAAATCCATCGCCCAGATTCAGTTTTTCGACCTTACCCAGCAATTTTTGATTTGGTAAAGTCACGTTTTTGTCACTTTTTACCGCGGCTACCTGAACCCGGAATTCCATGTCATCCGCCGCTACTTTTTCATATTTTTCAGCAAATTTTATGGATTTGGCCTGAGGTCCGTTTACGGCCACAAAAGCGCCTTTCACAGCGGGTGGCGCAGCAGCAGGGAGCACCAGCGGTGTAGATGTAACAGGATTAGTCGTAAAATCCCAGGTTGCCGATGTGGTTTCGGTTTTAGGTAAGAGCGGATTTTTAGTGCCTGCGTTGGTAGGCGTGATCACTGCCACTTCTGTTTTTTCAGCAACAGGATTTGTTTTAGCCGTCTCTGTTTTGGTATTTTTCTCCACCACCGCAACCGGTTCAGGCTCGCTTACCGTTGTTTTTGCAGCTACCGTTTCTTTCTCAACCGGTTTTTCCGTTGTTTTGGTTACAGCGGCAAGAGTGGTTGTTTCAACAGGTTTGGTTTCGGTTTTTGGTTCTGTTTTTGTACCCTTTAGTGCAGAAGTTGCAGTCGCTGCTTGTGTCTTTGTTTCAACAGGAGTAACAGCTTCAGTAGGTTTTTTCACTTCCGCACTGGCCAGAATCACGGTAGATGTGGCCACCACTGGTGTTTCAAAATTAACATCGTTTATTTTTTCGGTATAAGCTGTCAGATCCACCGCTTCTATGTTCAGGCGTTGCTCAGGTCTATCCTTAAAAGTGTAGGTTACTAAATAATTAACCCCCGGAGGCAGACTGATCAGGTAGTCACCTGTAGTGGAATTGGAGCGAAACGTATTGAAGAGTTTATTGCTTTTTGAACTGATTTCTACTTTAATAGAAGCTTCCGCACCCATACCGTCATTTTTCACTTTACCCTTAACCAGGTACAATACAGGTTTTACACTTGGGAAATTTGGTTCCACCTTATAAATATCTTTCATGCCCATGCCATCCTTTTTACCGCTGCTGTAATAACCGGTTGTTCCATTAGCACCCAACACAAAATAAATATCGTCCGCGGGAGAATTAATAGGATAACCCAGGTTTTCCGTCTTTTTAAAAGTAGAATCTTCTGCCTTCATCACCGATCTGAAAATGTCGTAACCACCCATACTGCTTCTACCCTTTGAGCTGTAATAGAGTGTTACACCATCCGCGTGAATAAAAGGGGCATCGTCGTCATACGGTGTATTGATCGAATCGCCCAGGTTCACTACATTTCCCCAGGTAGAATCTGCCAACAAACGGGCTTTGTAAATATCACGTCCTCCAAAACCTCCAGAGCGCTCACTGCTGAAATAAAGGGTTTGTCCGTCGGGACTCAAAGAGCAGTGCCCATCCCAGGAATAAGAATTCACTTCTCCTCTGAGTTTTTGAGGTTTTGTAAAATGCTGGCCTGAAAGATAACTCTGGTAAATATCCCCATGCCCATCGCCCTCGTCCTTAAAAATAAACAGAATATTTCCGTCGTTACTTAAAGAAATGGCCGCGTCGTTGGCTGCAGTGTTGAGACTATCCAGCCCAAAAGCTTGCTTAAATTCGCCGTTTTCTTTTACAGCCATGTAAATATCTTCCTGAAAATTCCCGTAACGGTCCGGTTGAAGGGTTTCATTCAGTCTGCCGCCTATACTCTTAGCCCCTGCGTAGGTAAAGATCATGGCCGATTCGTCTGCTTTGATCGCCGGCACATATTCATCGTATTCTGAGTTAATGGCAGATCCCACATTGGTTACCTTAGCGTTGGTGGGATTGGCAATGTAGTACTTGGCATATGCAATGTTCCTTTTGAGAAATTCAGCATTGGCCTTACCCTCGGCATTTGCACGTTTTGCATGCTGATTGGCGTAATCCAGGGCTTCATCGAATTTATAATTGTAATGCGCTGCCAAAGCCATGTCGTACTGGATATCGGGCACTTTTCTATTGTTGTTATACACCTCAGCAAAGTATTTATAACTGTCTTCGTGTTTATCGGCCCGGTAAAGCGCGCATTTGGCGTAGGTATATTTTAAGAATTCTTCTTTAGGATGGTTGTTGAGCAGGGTATTAAAAATAGGCAAAGCCTTCAGGTAAGTTTTCTCGTCAAAAAACTCCATTCCCTTGTCCAGCGAATCCCTCTCGGAAACACGCCATTTACGGACATTCATGAGTTGGGCATTGGCAACGAAGGATAGAATCAGAAGAATTAAAACTAATTTGATGGGCTTCATAAACTTATTTTCAAAAAGTAAATATACCGTATTAAATATAAATTTCGCATATTTTTAAAAGTATGCAAAACAGGTTCAAAAATTTGGTATTTAGCTCGGATCAAAATATGCAAATAGTTGAAATATTCCAAAATTAACCTTTTATTATCCCTAAAAGCTCTACAGATTCATTAGTTCTGCCATTCAGTTAAAATAACACTAACACATGAGACGTCTCAAGAAATCACCTAACACATATGAACCGAAATACCTTGCTTTTTTGAGTTCACAATTGAATCCGCACGATAATTATTTATATATTTATAGACACCATATTGATTGTCCATAAACATCCCACAGCAGATGAAAAAGAGTATATCTATAGTACTGATTATATTTAGCATTCTAACGCAAGCTCAGGTTAATCCAAATGGATGGGACACTGCCTGGGTAACTAGTCTTGGAGGCCCAGGTTCGGACGTCGGCAGGGACATAAAGGAAACATCAGACAGAGGATTTATAATTGCCGGTACTACGAGCAGTTTCGGAAGTGGAAATACCTCCTTTTACATTATTAAAACAGACAGTTTAGGAGGGCATGAATGGAGTAAATCGATTGGCTCCAATCTCAATGATATTGCTTATTCAGTAGACATAGCTAATGATAGCGGTTATTTTTTTTCGGGTGCCTCTAATTGGAATATACAGGCAGGTTACGATGGTTATCTTATTAAAACTAATAAATCTGGCGATGTACTCTGGTCTAAAAACTATGGTGGAAATGATTGGGACTTTTTCTACAATTCCTGTATTATGCCCGACGGGGGACTCATGCTTTGCGGGGAAACATATTCTGGCAGTCAGGGCGGCAGCGACTTTTATTTAGTGAGAACGAATGCAAACGGAGATACGTTGTGGACCAAGAGTTTTGGTAGTTCTGGAGACGATGCATTTTACAGTGTTGAACAAAGATACAATCGTATTTACTTAGTAGGAAAAACCTACAACACGGTAAGCGGCAAAAGTGACGCATGTGTTTTAAAATTGGATTTTAACGGTAACGTACTTCTACAAAAGAATTTTTCAGGAGGCACCGGTGAAAACGCCATCTATAATGACGTCGCTATAAGTAACAGCGGAGCTGTACTTCTGTGCGGAGTATTAAATACTTCATCATACAATCACTATATCCTTCAGAAATTTGACTCAACCAGTTTTAACCAAATTTACTACAATACAACCTCGCAGAATTTGTATCTCAGAAGTGTTATTGAAGGTTACAATAATAGTGTTTATTCTTTTGGACCAAGCTATGGAGGCCTCGGTGGCAAATCGGCTTACTATTTTAGATTTGATCCAAATTTCAATTATCTCTACAGTGCTCACTTCGGGGGATCTGACGACGAAGATCCTTATGAAATATTAAAAACAAGTAAAGGTTACGCTTTCATTGGATCAACCAAATCGTACGGAAATCAAAGTGGATCAGTAGATCAGAATGTTTATCTGGTCGTATTTAACAAAAAGGATCTTTTCAACGACTATTTTTTGATTGTAAAGGAGTTTGGGGATAATTTGTCGCCAGTTGGTATTAATAAAAATAGCCCCTCCACGAAAAAAACAAGCGTTTGTCCGAATCCTGTCACCTCAGTTTATTCTATTAATCTGGAGGATGGAACATATGATGGTCAAATACTGAACTACAAATTATACGATGCGACCGGTAGGTTGGTTTGTGATGAAAAGGCAATGGTGGATGGTGATCATATCCTATTAAACAGAAAAAACCTTCCCACAGGCATCTATTCCTACAAATTAACCGCAGAATCAAAGTTGGTTGGTTTGGGCAAAATATCTGCGGAATAAGCGCTATGATACTGAAAAACTATTTTAAACATGTTTTAATCAGCGTTATTTGCTATTTCCTTTTAGCGCTCGTTTTCTGTTTTTATCTCATTAAGTTAAACAACCTCTCTTATTTAAGTGAGTTTCATTTTTTACGCTTTGATGCAATCCTCTATCAGGATATAAAGAATAATGGCTATAATCACGATTGGCTTTGCGCATTCTTTCCTGCATTTCCTTTTTTTTGGAGAATCCTCAACATTTCTGCAATTGGCATTTCAGTTGTAAACTCGGCAATTTTCATTTTAAGCATAAGTGCAATCAGCACGTTATATAAACTAAGTCTAAAAAATCAATTGTTCTTCTTAACAATACCCTCTTTGGTCTTCATGTTTGTTCCATACACGGAATCATTATTCTTTGGCACCTGCACACTCATAATAATTGGATTAAAAAAAGAAAACCCGGGATTGGCTCTGTTAGGTTTATTCCTTGCAAGTTTTATTCGTCCTACTACTTTTGTTTTTGTTCCCGCAATTATCGGGTCAATATTTTTGAGTGAGGAGAATTTACCAAAAGGCATAAAAAAAAGCATCCTTCCGGTACTGGTTTTACTCATGGGGCTTTTCCTTACAGTGGTAATACATTTTAATTACACCAATAAATGGTTTGTCTTTTTCGAGGCTCAAAAGTTATGGCAAAACCACCTGCATTTACCACGTCTACCCCTGAGGAGTTGGGGAGGAGACGCGTCTACCCGTTTCGACGGAAGTGTTATTTTAGTCTCATTACTTTGCGCCTATTACATCGGTATCATTTTTACGAAGTGGTTAAAAAAACAAACTCTCGTTTCTAACGAAGTTATTTTTGCTGTGTTATATATTTTCGGTACAACTTTCCTTATTCTATCTTACCGCGACGGAAATCTATACAGCTTAAATAGATTTATTTACGCTACACCCTTTATTATAGTTCTGTTTCATCATTTCTTTAATGAATATAGGTTTAGATGGAAAGATGTATGGTTTTTAATAATTATATCTGAATTAATTTGGCTGCTATTTAATAGCTACAACCACATTCATAACTTTTTACTATTTAGTGCGGTAACCGCATATTTTGTTTTTATACTACTTTCAAAACATCCAAACAAAATCATAGCTAATTCATTTATGATCGTTTTGATTCTCATAAATAGCTTTGGATTAATAAAACTTGCCTATCGGTTTCTAAATGGTGGTTGGATTGGGTAAACAAAGACAAAAACTATCCATACGGAGTCTTAATTTAGTCTTTTCAGAAAAATTAAATTTCTCAACTCATTTTCCAGGTCACACGTAAATAATCTTTTTCAGATAAACCTTGAAAATTTTATCTCAATTTTTTAGCAAAACTTAAAAACAATCCTTGTCCATACGCGCTTTTCGGAGCTACATATCCCTGCAAGCTGTTGCTTCCCACACGTACGAACCAACCTTTGCTGTTCCAGGTTACAGAGGCTCCCACGTTCAATTTTACGTATCCTCCATAGCCTGCATGCAAACAAAAGGCCATGTTTTTGTATTTAAACTCCGGTTCGGTAAATACATACGGTAGGTAGTTAGCATTAAATATATGTCTGAAGCCAACCGATAAATTAAAACTATTACTAAAAATAATTTTATTAATAATCACCAGGTTGGTTGGAATATTCACGTTAAAATCTTCGGTACGCGCATTCGCCAGATTTCGCACCAGGGTATCTTTATTAATCCGATTAAGGGTAGAATCTTTAAGATCTGCAATAGACCGTATTGTATAGCCGGTATAACGCAGAATTGAATCACTGCTATACTGCACACTGTTTTTCCACCAGTGAATAAATCCAATGTTATTGGCGTTTACTGTAAGGATACTTTTTTTACCGACTTTACTCTTGTAAGAGGTCTCAAAGAATATATCGGCACTTGCTCCTATTCCGTTAAATCCACCAAGGCGTTTGTTATTGGTATCACTCAGTGCCATATTAAAATCGGAATTAAACACTATTTCACTTCCGTCGTCAGAGGTATACAAACTCGAGTTCTTATTGGTTTTGACGTAAAACAATTGTTCACCCTTTAAAAAAGAAACTGAAACGCCAATTTTCCCCACTGAATCTACATGGTGCATCAT
>CAZMHW010000197.1:0-6769 GCA_964566105.1 uncultured Akkermansia sp. | reverse complement strand
GTCCTACCCCATCCAGTGCCATTTTCTACGGTTCTTTATCCGTTCACTTTGGTGCCTTTTTATTGTTAAGAACTTACGAGTTATGGGATCATCAGTATTCTGTGAGAATATTAATTGGTTTGTTGGGATTAAGCTCAAGCGTAATCGCTACACTCATAGCAAGGGTTCAGTCATCGGTAAAAAGCCAAATCGCCTACTCGTCTATCGCACAAATTGGTTTGATCTTTATTGAAATTGCTTTGGGCTGGGACAATCTTGCTTTGATTCATTTTGCGGGTAATGCGTTTTTAAGAACTTACCAGTTGCTGGTGTCCCCGTCGGTTGCGAGTTACCTGATCCGCGAACAATTTTACAACTATGTACCGCGTGAGACAACCATCGAAGACACCTGGCCTAAAAAAATAGAATACAGTATTTATTTGTTAAGCCTCAAAGAATTCAATCTGGATCTGTTCATGGCTCGCTTTTTGTGGAATCCCTTAAAAAGTATTGGAAGAAAATTAAAATTCCTGAACATCCAAAGCCTTTTTCTTTTCTTTGTACCTGCCTATCTTATTGGTTTAATTTGTCTGTACACAAAAGCGCACATTCCGGAATCCATTCACACCTATTTACCGGCCCTGTTTTCTGTTGTAGGGCTTATGATGGTATTAAAAGCTTTTTCAGAAACCAAAAACGTGATGAAGTGCTGGATACTGATCATGATGAATCACTTTTGGGTAGCCCTGGCAGTCTCCTTCAATGAAGACTTTAAATACAGTCAGGTGCACCTTTATCTGAGTGGAATTATTGTTGCAGGATTTATAGGCATCTTTGCCCTGCGCCGGATTTTATCTTTCGAACAAAAAATTGATCTGGGCCGTTTTCACGGACACGTGTATGAACATCCAAAAATTGCACTCGTGTTTTTCCTGGCCTGTCTGGGCTTAACAGGCTTTCCTATCAGTCCTACCTTTGTTGGAGAAGATCTTATTTTCAGTCACATTCACGAAAACCAATATTTTCTGGCCATTGTGGTGTCACTTGGATTTATCATTGATGGATTGGCACTGGTAAGAATTTACGCCCGCGTATTTTTAGGACCACACATTAAAACGTATCACGAAACACCTTATAAATCCTCTTAACGCAATCATAAGTAAGATGTTGAAACTTAAAAAAATAATCAATTCTGTGACCTGTTTCCTGGTGCTCTTTGCATTTGCGGGAATTATGGTATTTAGCCTGGTACCTGAGCCAGCTCAGAAAGTGCATACAGAACTGATTTCCAAAGCCGGATTTCATTCCAGTATGGACCTAACAGTAATTTCAGAAGAAAGTGACGATGTAATTGACGGGTCCCACGCGAGCATTGTTCCTTCCCCGCTTTTCTTCACTGAAAATATTTTCCTTTTCGAACTTCAACATGTTTTTCATACCGGTTTCCTTGAACACACAAAAACTATCCCTGATAATACTCTTTATTTAACACATCGCTGCCTTCGTTTATAGAATTTACTTTTTATTAAGAAACCCAAAGACTTAAAAAATTTAAAAACTATTAAAAAATAAAGAAAACTATGTCAACTAAAAAAAGATTTGTGCCTGCCGATGGACTTGCAGGACTAAAAGAAAATTTCTCAAAAGACGCACTTGCCGGATTCCTGGTATTTTTACTCGCCATGCCTCTAAGCTTAGGTATTGCGAAGGCTTCCGGCTTCCCTATGATTTTCGGCCTGGTTACCGCTGTTGTAGGAGGTGTTGTGGTGAGCTTTTTTATGGGTTCACGTTTATCCATTAAAGGTCCTGCCGCCGGACTTATTGTGATCGCGGCCGGTTCGGTTACCGGATTTGGTGACGGCGAAACCGGCTGGCATCTGGCCTTAGGGGTAGTTGTGGTTGCCGGATTGGTTCAGATACTTTTTGGCGTATTTAAACTGGGTAAACTCGCTGACTTTTTTCCGAGTGCCGCCATTCATGGCATGTTAGCCGCCATTGGCATTATTATCATGGCCAAACAACTGCATCTGGTACTGGGTATTAATCCATCTGAATTAAAAGGTAAAGAACCCCTTGAACTATTAGCAATGCTTCCTTCCAGTATCATGCATGAAAACGCGCACATGGCGGAAATTGGTCTGGCCTGTTTACTCATCATGATCATTATGAGTTATGTGAAACACGAAAAGATTAAAAAAATACCGGCGCCACTTGTTGTGTTGGCTGTATCTATTCCTTTAGGTTTCGCCCTACACATTAAGACCGAAGGTTCCATTGCCAATTTTGCCTTGGTTAAAATAGGAAGTATTTCAGATGCTTTTAAAAACGGACTCATAAACGTAGATTTTTCGGGTATTACATCACATACCGGAACGTTTATTCAATACGTAATTCTTTACTCACTTATTGGAAGTATTGAATCCTTATTAACCGCCAAAGCCGTGGATGGTATGGATCCATATAAGCGTAAAACCGATTACGACAAAGATCTGATTGGCGTGGGCATTGGAAATACTATTTGTGGTATTCTGGGCGGACTGCCTATGATCAGTGAAGTTGCCCGTAGTTCGGCAAACGTGGGTTACGGCGCCAGAACCCGTTGGGCTAATTTCTTTCATGGTGTGTTTTTACTCATCGCCATTTTAATTGGTGTTCAGTTCATTGAAATGATTCCTAACGTAGCCCTTGCTGCGATGCTTATTTTCGTGGGATTCCGTTTGGCTCACCCCAAACAATTCAAACACACCCTGCATATTGGCAAAGAGCAACTCATTGTATTTTGTGTGACCATTTTAATTACCATTTCCACCGATCTTTTAATGGGTGTTGGCTCCGGGATTGTTCTGGAAATGATCATCAACATTATTAACGGTGCTTCAGTGAAAAGCCTTTTCAAAACCGACATTGATGTGATTCAGGACGGTGAGAACTATACCATGAAAGTAAAAAGCGAAATACTTTTTTCTAACCTGCTTGGTTTCAAGAAAAAATTCCTGGCTATTCCACAAGGGAAATACATTACCATAGATGTTTCGGAAGCTAACATGGTTGATCACACTTCAATTGTTACTATTAACGGTTTAATGGACGCGTATAAAGATGATGGCGGAAAAGTTTTAGTTATCGGCTTAGACAATCACCGTCAGCTTTCCAGCGATCCAACCTCCACCCGTATTTTGAAACTGAGTTAAATCTCAAAACAACTTGCCGGTTTTGTTTAAGATTCAACAGTTTATTTCATAGTTTTCTGTTTTTTCTTCAAATGAAACTGGCAAGACCAAATTGACCCGAGTGGAAACACTCAAAAGAACTTGTCGGTCCCGGTTAAACCTCTAACAGTTTATTTCATAGTTTTCTGTAACGGTTTACACCGGGTTCTGACAAGACCAAATACACCGAAATTTAATACATATTGACATGAAAAATTTAAATGGGTTCATTATAGCCGTATGTGTCTTCACCTCGTCCCTTTTTGGACAACAGGCAGATACCACAAAAAAAGTTATGCCGGACAAAAGTGCTCTGAAATTTAATCTGAATGCCGATGGTTCGCATTATTTTCAGGCTACCTTTATGAACCAAACCTGGGTGCGTTTTACTCAGAGTAATCCCGGAACTACCCTATTCTCTAAACCTTCTGACAATATCTTTGATATTGGCTTAAGACGCACACGAATTCAACTGTTTGGCCAGATTACCGACAAAACTTTTATTTATTTTCAATTTGGCCAAAACAATTTTAACGACGCCGCAGGTTATACTGCTGCTGGAACAGGAAACAGAAAGATCGCCGCTTTTTTTCACGACGCTTTGTGCGAATATAAAGTTACAAAGGGGAACCAGTTAAAGCTTGGTGGCGGGTTAACCGTACTCAATGGATTATCACGGTTTTCGCAGCCCTCGGTAGGCAGCATCATGACGCTGGATGTTCCGGTATTTTTGCAGTATTCTGTTGACCAGACAGATCAATTTGACCGGAGACTCTCCGTGTACGCCCGCGGACAACTGGGAAAATTTGATTACCGCATGTATGTATCTAATCCATTTCCTATAGGTTCTAACGGTTCCGTACCACCCGCCATTGGTAAAAACGCCACCTTTGTAAATGTAGGAGCCATTCCAAATGGTCATGGACCGGGAGTTCACAATCAGTTCGGAGGTTATTTCTCGTATAACTTCTTCGACAACGAAAACCATACCACGCCTTACATGCAGGGTACCTACCTGGGAAACAAAAAGATCTGGAACATAGCCCTTGGCGGAGTGTATCAAAAGGCCGCAACCTGGAATTTATCTTCTGATGCAAAAGACACCTTATATAATGACATGCTTCATTTCAGTATTGAATCCTTTTTGGATATGCCGATAAACAAAGAAAAAGGTACCATGCTGAGTGCTTTTGCAGGTTATTACAACACCAATTATGGCACAAACTACCTGCGTTATAATGGCATCATGAATCCCGGAACAGCTTCTACAGCCACTAACCTCGTGCAAAGCGGAGCTTATGGAAATGCCATCCCAATGTTTGGCACCGGACAAGTGGGATATGTGCAGGTAGGTTTTATGTTACCGAAAAAAATACTGGGAGAAAAAAACGGGCAACTAATGCCTTACCTGAGCGGGCAGTATGCTGACTACAACGCCATGCAACACAAAGGCATGTTGGTGTTTGACGCCGGATTAAACTGGTTCATCAAAGGGCATAACTCAAAACTCTCCCTGGATTACCAGAGTCGCCCTACATTTTACACAGAAGGCGTTAACAAAGATATAAAAGAAGGACCACGCAAAGGTTCCCTGGTTCTGCAATACCAGATTTTCATTTAAAAATCAGACGAACCAAACAGCTCAAAATATGAAACCACTGCTCTATAGTTGCATCCATCTGATAAGTGTTTATGCTTATTCCCAGGACAGTCTGGAAAGAAAAAGTAAACGCTTTACCCTTCACATGCAGGAAACAACGGTGAGCCAATACCGTCCGTCTTTTGATGCGGCTTATACAGGTGCGCATAGTCAGGTTCCGGTGAATGAGTGGGGTACAACCATTACCAGCACCCTGTTTGGAGGTGTAAAATTATGGCGCAATGCTCAGGCATTTGTGAATCCAGAAATTGCTGGTGGTCACGGTCTGTCTTCAGCCTTTGGTGTCGCAGCCTTTACAAATGGAGAAGCTTTCAGAGTCGGGAATCCCGATCCCGTTATCTACATTGCCAGGGCCTATTTCCGTCAACTTATCCCGCTTTCTAAAGAAAAAGAATGGCAGGAAGATGGTGAAAACAAACTGGCCACTTATGTTCCTAAAAACTACCTCTCGTTTACAGTTGGCAAAGTTTCCATTGCCGATTATTTTGATGACAATACCTTTTCACACAATCCCCGCACTCAGTTTTTAAGTTGGGGTTTAATGAGCAATGGCGCCTGGGATTACCCCGCTAATACCAGAGGGTATACCCCCAGTGCGATCGTTGAATACGTGAGCAATAAATGGGAAGCCCGATATGGAATAAGCATGATGCCAACCACCGCAAATGGTAATACCATGGACAATCACGTAAATAAAGCCAACGCCAATTCCCTGGAACTGAAATACAAATTCAAACTCAATGGCCGGTCAGGTAAAATAAGTGCCCTGGCATTTTACAATACCGCCTTTATGGGCTCTTACTCTGCTTCCAATCTTATTACAACAGCAGACAGCACTCAAACTACCGGCTACCGTTACGATTACACCATAAGCGCCAGCAGACAGTACGGAAGAAGCAAATACGGCTACGGCCTGAATGTGGAGCAGTACCTGACCGAAAATTTAGGGCTGTTTGCCCGTGTCTCTTACAACGATGGAAAAAACGAGACCTGGTGTTTTACTGAAATTGACAGAGCCGCCAGTGCTGGAATCTCATTAAAAGGTAAAAGCTGGAAAAGAGAACAAGACGTGTTTGGCGCCGCCTACTGCATCTCCGGCCTATCAAACGAACACAGGGCTTACCTCGCAAACGGAGGACTTGGTTTTATAATTGGTGACGGCCGCTTAAATTACGCCAACGAACATGTGTTTGAATCCTATTACAGCGCCTCGTTTCTAAAAGGACAGGTGATTGCTTCGTTAGTTTACCAATTCGTGGCAAACCCAGCCTATAATATGGACAGAGGGCCTATCAACATCTACACAGCAAGAATGCACTTTAGTATTTAATTTAAAAAATAAACGTCATGAAAAAATTAAATCTCATCTACCTGTCCGTTCTGCTCTTTCTGGTATCACTGATTCAGAGCTGTGCTATTATTCGTCCCGGCGAAATCGGCATCAAACAAACACTGGGAAAAATAAGAGGTTTGCCTTTACCTCAGGGGGTTAATTTTTACAACCCTTTTGCAAGTAAAATCATTCGTATTAATGTTAGGACGGTTGAAAGCTTTAACAACCTACCCCTCCCAACCAACGAGGGATTAAGTGTAAATGCCGAGATCAGTTTACTGTATCACGTGATGCCCGATTCCGCCAACAGCGTCTACATGCGTTTTGGAAGTAATTACGAAGAGGTGATGGTGCTAAGTAATTTCAGAGCTACCGCACGCGAGATAAGTGCCCGCTATGTTGCGAAAGAATTGTACGCCACCGAAAGAGATAAGGTAGAAAAAGCCATTGCCGACGAACTGCGCAGTGACATTTCCAAATATGGATTTGTAGTGGATGCCGTTCTGCTTAAAGACATCATCCTTCCTCCTCAAATGGTTCAAGCCATTCAGGAAAAAGTAAATGCGGAACAGTCAGCCCTGAAAATGG
>CAZMHW010000196.1:0-6791 GCA_964566105.1 uncultured Akkermansia sp. | reverse complement strand
CCCTGAAACACCCAATCGTATTTTACGTTTGGCGTGTTACTTAGTCCTTTTAATGTTACACGTGGGTTGTTGCAATCCAGAATTGTTCGGTCGTATGAAGCACTGATATTTGGGGTAAACGTGTTTTGAAGTATGGAAATTGGCAAACGCGTTTCACATAGACTGGTATTGTCTTTTACAACCACAGTATGACTTCCCGGAGAACAAAGTGTGTAGGTGTTTAAAACACTTAGAGGACCTGAACCCGTAACAGAAGAACTACCAGGAGTTAAAATGCTATACGTGATAGATCCTCCCGGAGGATCGGTATTCCCAAGGGTAATATTTACCACAGCACAACTCGTAGAATTACATCCCAATGTAAAGTTTTGGGCACTTACCACACTGAAGGTAGGGAAGCCGGTGTTACAGTTTACCGTAAAGTTTTTGGTAGTAGAACAACCATTGATATCGTTCACCAAGACATAGGTGTAAACACCGCAGGCCGGAGAATAAATCATTGTGTGAGATGTGGCCGAAACGGAGCCGCCATAAGGAGAAAGAATGTAGTGTGTAACATTTACACTTGGGTTGGCTGTAGCAGTTACGGTTGTAACCGCAGTATTACAGGTCATATTTTGGTTAGAAGGGGTAACCGCTGAAATAGGTAACACTGTATTAATACCAACCGAAATGGTACTTTGATTCTGACAATTGGTTACCGGGTCAGTAATGATACATGTATAGGTTCCGGGTACCGTAATATTTACCTGGCCAGAAGTAAATGTTGTACTGTTACTCGCCCAAAAGTAGGTAAGTGTTCCGTAAGTATAGTTACTGGCCGCAACAAGATCTATCGAAGGCGTAGCACAGGTAATGGTTTGCCCTGGGGTTGTGCTTACAATCGCAAAGGTAGGTGTTGGAGGTGCAGGATTTACATTTACAGTGGAAGTAATCGTACAACCCAGAGGATCTACAGCAGTAATTGAAACCGACAAAGGCGAACTTGTTGGAAGTGTGTAAGTTCCAACTGTCGTGGAAGTGTTTAGGCTTAGCGGAGTGGGTGCCCATGTTAAACTGGACGGATTTGCAGCTGAACCTGAAGGTGTTACGGTTACCACGGCCGAATTTCCCCCACAACTGGCCTGCGCAACAGAAGCTAAAAGTAATGGTGCCGGAGTAATAGTGGTATTAACAATCCTTGCAATCGGAGCACAGGACCCCGGAGGTTGCATGTATAAAGTATAAGTAGCCGAAAGGGACGAAGTAAAACATTGGTTAGATAATGACGGAGTGTTGTAAGGCGCAGTTACCCCAGGACCAGCCCAAGAATATGGCCCGAGTCCCGGACTCGCACAAATAGTAGCTCCTGAAGCACCACAGGTAGGAACGGTTACGTTTGTTGAACCTGCAGGAAAAGAATTCCCATTACCTGTTATCACCATTGGAGAACATTTGGCATCAAAATAGAAATAGCCTCCATGTCCTCCAGCGTCGCAATCCACAACAGTTACGTCAATTTTGACAAGGTTGCCAATATAAGGCGTTAAATCGAGAGCAGATGCAGTCCAGTTAGCGTAAGACCAGCCCGCTGCATTTACACATGGACTAAATGAAGGTCCTCCGGGAGGGATAGTAAAAGAACAGAGGGCGCCGGGAACAGCTACTGAAATATTAGGACAAGCTAACAATGTTGAGGTGTTGGTAACAGTATTTGTAACCGTTACTTTAATATTAAAACCTGCCTGATCGCAGCAAGAGTGAAATCCATCTTCAATAACAGCAATGTAAGCATACTGAAATAAAGCGCTGGTGGCGGTAGGGATAAATGCTTTAGTCAAACGAACCGCTTTGGCTCCGGCATTGTCGTCATTTAAACGAATAAAAGCATTTCCGGCCGGGGTTGTATTACTGGATGCATCAAAATAAGATGAAATGGTTCCCGGAATTCTGGAATCAACAATAGGTGCAGTGTACACCGTATAAAGATTGTTGGCGTTTAAAACCGGCTGCTGGCAACTGTTGTTATTGGAACCTGATTGGAGAGTCCAGCCCTGAACCGTATTTGGTGCGACAATATTGGTCGTGGCCAATTCGAAATCCTCATTATTACAGGCGCCACCGGGAACTGCCGGAGGACGACTGGCGATAGAATTTTGAAAAAGAGTTACAGGTGGCAGAGTTTTTAACTGGTAGCGTTGTTTTACATACTCTCTTTTAACACTGTACATGTGTACTTTGAACTCTTTTCCGTAAAAGCCTTCGGTAAGAGCTCCTGCCGTTGCAGCTTGCTCATCAAAACCAGCGATGGAATCGGTGGCAAAGATGTAGTTGGCCATTGCCTCTAATCGGGCATTCTGAGCGTTGGTTTTTGTGATAAACGCTGTTAAAAATACAAAAGCAGCGATTACAATTTTAAAATTGGTTTTCATGGTCCGGTTTTTTAAGTTCATTTTCCGTGGGTTTTCAATTCGATAATTACATACAAATACCATGCCGAAAATAAAATATTGTTAAAATTTGATTTTTTTAGCTATAAAAAATTAAACCTATCTTTGAATTTTAACATTCTTAGGATTATGCAGTTATTACAAAATAAAATCGCCCTTATTACAGGTGCAACAAGGGGAATAGGAAAAGGAATTGCGCTTACTTTTGCTCAAAATGGGGCTAATATCGCCTTCACCTATGTAAGTTCTGACGAAAAAGCCCGTGCACTTGAGGCTGAGTTACAAGCATTTGGAATTAAGGCAAAAGGGTATAAAAGTGATGCAGGTGATTTTAAAGCCGCAGACGAACTGGTTACCTCGGTAGTAAATGACTTCGGAACTATCGATGTTCTGGTTAATAACGCGGGTATAACGAGAGACACTCTTTTAATGCGCATGAGTGAACAACAGTGGGACGAAGTAATTAACGCAAATTTGAAATCAGTCTTTAACTTAGTAAAAGCCGTTCAACGCCCTATGCTTAAAGCAAAAAAGGGATCAATCATTAATATGAGCTCCGTGGTGGGAGTAAAAGGCAATGCAGGTCAAAGTAATTACGCCGCTTCAAAAGCCGGAATTATTGGCTTCACCAAATCCATTGCGCTTGAATTAGGTTCCCGTAACATCCGCAGCAATGCTATTGCTCCGGGTTTTATTGAAACGGAAATGACCGGTGCTCTGGATGAAAAAGTTATTCAGCAATGGCGCGATTCTATTCCGCTTAAACGTGGTGGCTCGCCGGAAGATGTGGCAAACCTCACGCTGTTCTTAGCCAGCGACCTTAGTGCATACATCACGGGCCAATGCATAAATGTATGCGGTGGTATGCTAACCTAAGCCATTAGGCCTAAAACGGGTTTACAGTAAAATTTCAGATCTTGCTCTCAAAAATCATAGTTAACAGCCCCTGGTATTACTTTTTACTCAGTCTTGCTTTTGGGTTAAGTATTTCGCTGTGGCTATATTACAGAAATAAAAAAAACACAGACGCTTCTCAAAAAGCGCTTGTTGTAATGTTTTTGATGAGGTTTTTGAGTGTTTCATTAATCCTGCTTTTTCTTCTGAATATTTTCATTAAACGTCTGCAAAATGAAACTGAAAATCCTATTATACTGCTGGCCATAGACAATTCAAGCTCCATGGCTTCGGTTGACGACAGCGCCTATGTTAAAAATGAATTTCTAAAAGGAATTGAAAAACTAAAATCAGAATTAGAAGGAAAGTTTCAGGTAAAACAGTTGTTATTTGGCTCATCCAGCCGAACCAGTGATGCCCCTCCTACCTTTACTGAGAAAGAAACAGATCTTGAAAATCTGATTGACGAGGTTGAAAATAATTATTCCAATCAAAACATTGGAGCATTAATTATTGCCAGCGACGGTATTGTCAATAAAGGAATAAATCCTCTCTACTCGGCTGATAAGCTTAACTATCCCATTTATACTCTTGCTCTTGGTGACACCACAGAGATAAAAGATATTCTGATCCAAAAAATTAACCACAATCAAATTGCCTATACCGGTAACAATTTTCCGGTAGAGGTAATTCTTAATTCAAAAAAATACAGTGGCAAAGACATAAAAGTTGAACTCTTTGAAAACAACGTCCTTAAATCAAAACAAGATGTGCGGATTCTTTCAGATAACTTTTTAAGCACGTGCAATTTTACGCTCACAGCCTCAGGAAAAGGAATAGTAAAGTACACAGCGAAAGTGACCTGTTTAAGCGATGAAAAAAACTGTAGTAATAATGTGCAGAGTTTTGTAGTGGAAGTAATTGACAATAAGGAGAAAATAATTTTACTCGCTGCTAATCCCCATCCTGATATTGCTGCCATAAAAGATGCCATCTCCCTTGGTACAAATTACGATATTGAATATGGTCTGGTTACTGAGTTTAAAAACAATGTAAAGGCCTACAGTCTGGTTATTTTCCATGGATTTAATTCGGGTATGAGTTCCGTTTTAACGGATTGCAAAAACAATCAGATTCCCTACTGGATCGTTAACCCTTCAGGTCCGGATAATATTCCCGGGCTAAGGATAGGTTCTTCCCTGAATAAATTTAATGATGCGGAACCTTATATTGACAATACTTTTGGATTATTTAATCTGAGTGAAGGCTTTAAAAAATTCAGTAAAGATCTACCAGCTCTTAAAACGTTTTTTGGAAATTACAACTTGGGCAACGGCGCCAATACTCTTTTAAAACAAAAAATTGGCAGTATTGAAACTGAAAACCCTATTTTCTTTTTTGGAGAAACCAACGGTTTGAAAAATGGGGTATTCATAGGTGATGGTCTTTGGAAATGGAAGATGCGGGACTTCGCGGAACACCAAAATCATAATTTATTTAATGAACTTATTAATAAGTCGGTGCAATACCTCTCTGTGAAAAGTGATAAAAGTTTTTTCAGAATTACTTCTCCAAAAATAATCAGCGAAAATCAACCGGTTGAACTGGAAGCGGAACTCTACAATAAAAGCTACGAAGCGATTACCGAACCGGACGTAATTTTATTTCTGACAAATTCGGAGGGAAAGAAATTTAATTACACATTCAGTAAAACCGGCAGCGCGTATAAATTAAATCTGGGAATGTTGGAGCCAGGGGAATACAAATATGAGGCGAGTACAAAAAACAATAACGAGGTATTTGTGAAACGTGGTATTTTTGTGGTAAAAGAAGTTGTTTCTGAAAAAATAAACACTGTCGCTAACCACACCTTGCTGTTTCAACTATCGGAACGCAGCAACGGAAAGCTCTATTATCCTGCGGAGTTAGATAAAATGAGAGATGAACTTCTTAACAGCGAACGTATTAAACCGGTAACCTATTCTCAAACAAGTACCTCCTCACTCATTGAAGTAAAATGGTTATTCTGGCTGATTTTGGTATTAATGGCGGCAGAATGGTTTTTCCGTAAACGGTTTTTATCAATTTAAACTTAGAGATGAGCAAATTTATCACCGGTTTCAGCTTCCTGTTTTTTCTGATCATTTTTCAGGGATGTTCACAAATTGAACTTAACAAAGAATCACCTGAAATAAATCACATTCCCGAAAACACAAAATTCAAAATAATACTGCCTGAAGATCATCGAACGGGTTATATCTGGCAACTTCAACAAAATTATGATTCCACCGTGATTGAAAGAATTAACGAAGTTTGGCACGGAAACGACAAGGGTATTTACTTTAATCTTAAGTCGCTGGCTACCGGCCAGGCAACACTTACTTTTATTTCCCGGAAATATACCGATACCGCTGATATTAAACACTTTATTGTTAAAATTGACGGGAAATAAACTTGGTTAAACGGCATATTTTGGTTACTTTTACCTTCGGCTCAAAAAGGCCTTTTTAAAAGTAAACTAACAAACATGAGTAATCAAACAATCTTACGCTTTAACAACTCCAATCGACAGTTTTACACCGAATTAAAAAAAAGAGTAGACAGTTATTTCAAAGAAAATCAAATCAGTAAAAGCGGAAACATAAATATGTACCTCAAAACCATATTTATGTTTGCAGCATACCTTATTCCCTATTTTTTAATTGTTTTTAATGTATTCGACAGCAAAATCATCTGGTTTTTACTGGCCGTACTCATGGGTTTTGCCATGGCAGGTATAGGTTTGTGCGTGATGCACGATGCTAACCACGGCAGTTATAGTAAAAATGTAACCTTTAACAGGATTTTAGGCTACATCTCTATCAGTCTTTTGGGAGGTTATTCCTTGAACTGGAGAATTCAACACAATGTGATTCACCACACTTACACAAACGTTCATGAACACGATGAAGACATCGCCCCTCCGGGATTTATGCGTTTTGAACCTCACTCTAAAGTAAAGTGGATTCACAAATTGCAGTTTTTATATGCCTGGTTTTTTTATGGCATGATGACCCTCATGTGGAGTACCAGTAAAGACTTTAAGCAACTGTCACGTTACAACAAAAAAGGTTTACTAAAAGGTGCCAACACTACTTATGGCAAAGAACTTGCATTAATCATTATGTCTAAAACTATTTATTACGGATACATGATTCTGCCTTACTTTCTTGTGAAAGAAATGACCATCTTACAATGGTTATTTGGTTTTGTAATGTTGCATTATATTGCTGGGCTTATCCTTGCGATGATTTTTCAACCGGCGCATGTTGTGGCCGAAACTGAGTTTCCAATGCCAAATGACGAAGGAAACCTCGAAAATCACTGGGCTGAGCATCAAATGAGAACTACTATGAACTTCGCCACAGGCGATCCAGTATTCTCTTGGTTAGTGGGTGGTTTAAATCATCAGGTGGAACATCATTTGTT
>CAZMHW010000195.1:0-6835 GCA_964566105.1 uncultured Akkermansia sp. | reverse complement strand
CCTTTGTGTTGATTGAAAAAGCAATTAAATCCAACATTAACGTATCTATAACCGGACAAACCGGAACCGGAAAAGAAGTGATTGCCAAAGCAATCCATTACAATAGCGAACGAAAAAAGAAACCATTTGTAGCGGTGAACATGGCAGCCATACCTGCAGATTTAATGGAAAGCGAATTGTTTGGGCACGAAAAAGGCGCTTTTACCGGCTCTGTTGGCAGGAAGATTGGAAAATTTGAAGAAGCCAACGGGGGCACTATTTTTTTGGATGAAATTGCGGAGCTCGATCTTAATTTACAAAGCAAAATACTGCGTGTGTTGCAGGAACGCGAAGTGGTGCGTGTGGGAGGAAATGAACACATAAAATTTAACGCACGTTTGATAACTGCTACCCATAAAAACTTAGCCGAGGAAGTAAAAAAAGGAACCTTCCGCGAAGATTTATTTTACAGGATCATTGGACTTCCCATTGAACTCTCACCTTTGAGAGAGCGGGGTAACGACGTATTGATCCTGGCAAAACACTTTGCCGAAGAGTTTGCCAAAGAGAACCATCAAAAGCCCCTGAGTATTTCGAATGGCGCCAAAGAGAAATTAATGAAATACAATTACCCTGGTAACGTGAGGGAATTAAAATCGATCATCGATCTGGCCTGTGTGATGTGCGATGGAAAAGAAATTCAGGCCGAAGATATCACCTATAACATTATACAGAACGACGAAATTTTAACCTCCGTAGAGAAGACGTTGCGCGACTATACGATAGATATTATTTCCTTCTTTATGAAAAAATACAACTCCGACGTGCTGGAAGTAGCCAGGAGACTCGATGTTGGAAAGTCCACCATTTACAATATGATTAAGAAAAAAGAGCTGCCGGTGAGTTGATCACCCACTCGACATTTGTTTATGAAAGTAGCATCATTCCTTTATAAAGGAAACGAATTAACGAAAAGTATAAATGATCAGGAACTTTCTGAAGAAAAGTGCCAGTTGGTATTGGGCTTTGGAGGTAAAGAGTATTTATCTCAAAAAGGCATTTACGCTATTCTGGCTAAACAATTTCCGAAGGCTCAGATTGCCCTATGTTCTACAGCGGGAGAAATTTTCGGCCCGGAAGTTCTGGACAATTCACTTTCCCTCATTGCCATACAATTTGAAAAAACACCTGTAAAAACAGCCAAAGTAAACATCTCCGATTTCAGTTCGAGTTTTGAGGCAGGTGCCTCCTTAATAAACAAAATAAATACCAAAGATCTTAAACACATTTTTATTTTGTCGGATGGTGCGCTTGTAAATGGCAGTGAACTGGTAAGAGGCATTGACAGTGTTATTAAAAACAAAATTCCTGTTACCGGCGGATTGGCTGGTGATGGCACACGTTTTAAATCTACCCTCGTAGGATTGAACGAAGAACCGGGCGAAGGAAACATTGTTGCTCTTGGTTTTTATGGAGAGGCCATTAAGGTGTCACACGGGTCGATGGGAGGCTGGGACAAATTCGGACTTGAAAAAACAATTACTAAATCGGTAGAAAACAAATTATTTGAAATTGACGGTAAAAATGCATTGGAAGTATACAAGGAATACCTTGGAAAATACGCTGCCGAATTACCGGGCTCTGCACTCATGTTTCCCCTTTCAGTGAGACTCTCGAGAAGTGAAGAATCGGTTGTGCGGACTATCCTTTCTATAGATTTGACGGATAACAGCATGGTGTTTGCCGGGGACGTACCTGTGGGTTCTAAAATACGTTTTATGAAAGCGAATTTCGACAGATTAATTGATGCCGCGAGTGTTGCCGCCCAGCAGACTTTTTCATTCCTTCATAATAAAACCCCAAAACTCGCACTTTTAATAAGTTGTGTCGGTAGAAAAATAATACTCGATACCCGGGTAGATGAAGAGGTGGAAGCTGTTATGGAAGTTATTGGTGAGGATACCATAACGGGTGGTTTTTATTCTTACGGAGAAATTTCACCCATCAATCCTCTCGGTAAATGCGAGCTCCACAATCAAACCATGACTATTACCACTTTTGATGAAATATAGACATGCCATTTCACAGACTCCTTAAGAAACAAATAGCCAAATATTTGCCCGAGGGAAGCGAAGAAAACCCGGCACTACAGAAGTTTATTCAGGCTGTAAACGATTCTTATTTTTCTCATGAAAGAGATCAGGAATTGTTGACACACGCGTTTGACATTACAGAACTGGAGTATAAGGAGGTGAATGAAAGTTTATTAAAAGAATACGAAGTCAGAAAACGCTCCATTGAAAAACTCAAACTGGCAGTAAAAAAAATAGACCTTTCGCTCGACACCAAATTTAACGATGAGAATGACGACCTACTGGTAATAGCTGAATACCTGAATGGACAGATCAGTGAAAGAAAAGGCATAGAACGTGAATTGAACCGGACTGTGAATTTACTTGTTACCCTGCTTACAAATATGCATTCTGGTATTCTGGTTGAGGATGAGAACAGAAGAATTTTGTTTACGAATGAATTGTTTTGTCAGTTTTTCAAAATCCCCCTCGATCCTGAAAGTATGCGGGGCATGGACTGTTCACAATCAGCCGAACAGAGTAAGTTACTTTTTAAGGATCCGGATAGGTTTGTGAAACGGATTGCTGACATCCTGCAGAAAAAAGAAAAAGTATTGGCTGAAGAAGTTCAACTGGCCGACGGAGAATATTTAGAACGTGATTTTATTCCCATTTATATCCACAACAATTACAAAGGCCATTTGTGGCACTACAGAAATATTACGGATAGAAAACGGGATGAGAACAGATTAAAGTATTTGAACAACACTCAGGAAGCCATCCTGAATGGCACTAACTACAGTATTATTTTTACCGATACCCAGGGAGTTATACGGGCCTTTAACACTGGCGCCGAAAAAATGCTTGGATACAAAGCCTCGGAGATGATCGATCTGCAAACGCCCGCCTGTATTCACGATCCAAAAGAAATCGTTAAACGCGCGGAAGAATTATCAGTGGAGCTTTCAAGGACCATTAAACCCGGATTTGAAGTGTTTGTTACCAAAGCCCGTGAAGGTGGTATTGAAACGCTGGAATGGTCGTATGTCCGGAAGAACGGTCAGAAATTTCCGGTTTCTCTTACCGTGTGTTCCATAAAAAATGCGGAGAATGAAATTACAGGGTTTCTGGGAATAGCCAGAGACATTTCAGAGCAGAAGTACGCGGAAGAAGCATTGAGAAGCAGCGAAGAGAAATACAAAAACATTATTGAAAAATCGACAGACATTATTTACAAGACCAACAACAATGGCTATTTTACCTATGTTAATCCTGTAGGAGAAAGAATCACCGGATTCTCTTATCAGGAGTTGATGATAAAACACTTCTCCGAACTGATCCGGAGTGATTACAGGAAAAGGGCGCTTCTTTTTTACAGAGACCAGGTGAGAGAAAAAAGATCTACCAGCTACCTGGAGTTTCCTATCATCACCAAAGAAGGAAAAGAAAGATGGATCGGACAGAGTGTACAGTACACACAATTGACCGATACAGATTATGAACTCACGGCCCTTGCCATTGATATCACAGAACGGAAACTGCACGAAAAAACCATCCAACTTCAGGAGGAAAAATACAGAAACATCATCGCCAATATGAACCTGGGTTTGATAGAAGTAGACCGGAACGAAGTTATTCAATATTGCAACCAGGGATTCTGCAACCTATCAGGTTATTCGAAAGAGGAACTTATAGGAAAAAACATTGTGGATATTCTTTTAACACCTGCAAATGAAGAGATTATAAAAAATAAAACCCAGCAAAGGCTAGATGGTATTTCAGACATTTACGAAATACCTGTTCACAATAAACAAGGCGAACTAAAATGGTGGATGATCAGCGGCGCGCCCAATTATGATGATGCGGGAAATCTGATCGGGTCTATTGGCATACATTTGGATGTTACTGAACGAAAAATTCTTGAACAGGAACTGGAAATTTCCAAACTCAAGGCAGAAGAGTCGTCCAAAGCTAAGGAAACATTTCTGGCGAACATGAGTCACGAAATACGCACGCCACTGAATGCCATTATTGGTATGATACGCGAGTTGTCGTACGAAACTTTAACGTCCTCCCAAAAACAATACGTGCGTCATGCCTCCACCGCCTCACAGCACCTTTACTCGGTTTTAAACAACATCCTGGACATTTCAAAAATTGAAGCCGGTGAATTTCAACTCGATATTCAGAATTTTGGCTTGAAGAGTATCCTGAATGAGGTTGTTTCGATTATGGGAGCCAAGGCTTCCGAAAAAAATCTCTTCATCCATTTGTCTGTTTCCGACGACGTAAAAAAAGCACATCTGGGCGACCCGGTGCGTCTTAAACAAATTCTTTTAAACCTGATTGGCAACTCTATTAAATTTACTGAAAAAGGAGGCATCACCATCAAATGCGATCTTGAATCGGAAACCAAATCAGAACAAAAACTGGCTTTATCTATTATTGACACTGGTATTGGCATGGACACAAATTACCTGGAAAATATTTTCACCAAGTTTACTCAGGAAGATATTTCCACCTCCAGAAAATACGGCGGAACCGGCTTAGGAATGACAATTACGAATGAACTCGTTCACCTTATGAAGGGTACAATTGACGTGGAAAGTAAAAAAAATGCAGGTACCACGGTTACTGTTAAGCTCAGCTTTCCGGTGGGTGAAGAGCCCAAGGAGGAAAAACCTACGGTGTCTGTTGGAACTCTGAATAGCCTGGATAACGTAAAAGTACTTTTGGTAGAAGACAATGAATTTAACCGGATGGTGGCTACCAAAACCCTTCACAGGTATAAATGCATTGTTACCGAAGCCTTTAATGGCGAAGCAGCTATTGAAAAATTGCGAACAGAAAAATTTGACATCGTGCTGATGGACCTTCACATGCCTGTTTTAGACGGTATTGGAGCCACAAAAATGATAAGAAATGAACTGAAATTAAGTACGCCCATTATTGCCCTTAGTGCCAATGCTTTTAAAAACGAAATTGACCAGTGTATGAAAATAGGGATGAACGATTATGTTACCAAACCGTTTGAAGAAAAACAATTGTTGCATTGTATTCTTAAAAATCTGGAAACAAAACCTTACGTGGAAGAAAACAACATTGAAACGTCACAACCAAAATTGTACGATATTTCCAAATTGATCAAGTTGTGTAGTGGAGATCTGGGGCAGGTAAAAACGATGGTCGGTATCTTCGTTAAACAATCGGAAGCCGCGCTGGTGGACTTACGCAAAGCACTTGATGAAAAGGACCTTTTGTCTCTCTTTCAGATTTCGCACAAAATAAAACCAAGCCTCGACGGACTGGGAGTTGACAGTCTGAAGTCACAGATCCGTGAACTGGAAAAAACCGCGAAATCCGGGATCTACTCGGAAAATATAACAAGTCTGACGCTGTTCGTTTTGGACCAACTTGAAAAAGTGATCAACGACCTCAAAAAAGAGTCTTTTTAATCCTCTTTTTCTTCGCCAATAAAATATTATTTTTTCACGTGAAGTAAACCCACTCACGGCATTGGAATAACATTCCAAATACTGGAAACCTAAGCAGCTTAGACTCTCGTATGGTTTTAATTTTCAGCAGATTACAAGTTTGGAATAAAACTTGAAGTATGTTGTAAAATAAAAATTAAAACATGGAAACGGTTTTTGGAAAATTAGGTTATTCGGTCTCCGAAACACGGTGTTTCAACTACTCAAAAGAAATAAAGCTTCTTACCATCCTGAATGAGGATGGGTCCAAAAAATATATCTGGCCACGAAATCAAAAAAAACCACTCTTTCTTAAATTCCGTCTCCAGGAAGGATTGATTCCAACTGTTAGAAATGTTTTTATTCAGTTTATTTTTCTACTAGGCTTACAAAAGATTTTTTTCAGGTCTGCTTCTCTTTTTGTGAACGCAGAAAGTAAGGAATCGGAACTTGCTGAACGGTTTGTGAATTGGACCATTTACCTCGGGGAATCTAAAATCGCTTATAAACCCTTGCTTTATACCGACATCAAAGGCCAGGGAAGTTTTACCAAAATAGCCGTGAAGAGTCACCTCTACCCTCTTCTTCACAACGAGTCGGATGTTTTGGAAATGTTGTGCAAATCCAATATTCACACCTTTGAATTTCCCGATACACTTAATACCTCACACAATACCATTGAATTGTCGGACATTTCACAAAATGGCATCCGGATAAACGAGTACAGCAACTTGCACACCAGCGTGCTTGCAGAGTTAAATGAACTCACTGCTTTTTTAACGCCTTTAAAACAACTCGACAGCTGGGTGCTTTTAAAAAGAGATCTTGAACATCTTTCAAAATCCGGTGACGAAAAACTTCCGGTAAAACTCATCGCGGGTTTGAAAGCACTTCTTGAAACAATCGACGAAACTATTCCCACAGAGGTGTGCCTGAGTCACGGTGATTTCACTTCCTGGAATATGTATGAAAAAAATCTCAAGCTTCATATTTACGATTGGGAACTTTCCAACCCTATTAAACCACTTGGATTTGACGCATTTCATTTTATCATTCAGCAGGGCATTCTGATAGATAAAAAAAACTGGTCTGCCATTAAACAGGACATTGATGTTCGGTTGAATGAAAATACTTTTTACATCCTCTCAAAATATAAGGCCAGGTCAATACGCGATTATCTCAAAATGTACCTGTTGTTTAACTGTGTAAACTATTTAACCCTGTATTCGCGACATGCCAGCAACCATACACGTTCAAAAGAATCGTTAAGCGTTTGGACAGAAGCTGTAGATGCACTGATGGCAGCTGAAC
>CAZMHW010000194.1:0-6858 GCA_964566105.1 uncultured Akkermansia sp. | reverse complement strand
ATTCTGGGTAGTGTGAAAGCCGGAGGAATCGGAAATTACATTCCAAACGCTGTGCTCAAAGGCATGCTTGCGGGTATAGGAATCATCCTCATCATCAAACAACTGCCACACATGGTGGGTTACGATGCTGATCCGGAAGGCGATATGTATTTTATTCAAAGCGACGGCCATAACTCCATCACCGATCTTTATTACATGCTCAATTATGTGAGTCCGGGTTCTGTTATTATCGGCGTTGTTTCATTCATTGTATTGCAGATTACCAATATGCGTTTCTACAAGAACGATAAAATTCTTTCCTATATCCCAGGTCCCTTGCTGGTAGTTGTTTTTGGCATCTTACTTACCATTTCCTTTTCAACAAATCCTTTCCTTCAAATCGGTTCCGAACACCTCGTAAATTTACCCACCATTAATTCATTCACTGATCTGAAAAGTAATTTCATATTTCCGGATTTTACAAAATGGAACAATCAGGCTTTTTGGATAATCGTAGCCACACTTGCTATTGTGGCAAGTCTTGAAACCTTGTTAAGTATTGAAGCCATAGAAAAACTGGATCCTGAAAAACAACCTGTAAGTTCAGACCGGGAACTAATAGCACAAGGGGCCGGCAATATCCTCTCCGGACTGATAGGTGGTTTGCCGCTTACATCCGTTATCGTAAGAAGTTCCGCGAATTTAAATGCAGGAGCTAAAACAAAATTCTCTGCAATTTTTCATGCTGTACTTTTACTTTCCAGTGTTCTGTTTTTTCCGTCTCTACTTGCACTCATCCCCAACTCCTCTCTGGCTGTTATTTTAATTATGACCGGATACAAACTTGCCCGGCTTTCTCTTTTCAAAGAACAATATAAACTAGGCTGGGATCAATTTCTGCCTTTTGTTACCACCATTGTGGTGATGTTGCTCACCGACCTACTCAAAGGAGTGGCCGCGGGAGTTGTGGTATCTATGATCTACATCATCCGTTTTAATGTAAAATCTTCTTTTGAAATTGTAGAAGATGTCATCGATGGAAAGTGGAATTACCTCATTAAATTACCTCAACACATCACCTTCTTTAATAAAGGATTTATAACCAATTACCTTAATAACCTCAAGAAAGACAGCCGTGTAATTATCGACGGCTCTATTAATAAAAGCACCGACAAAGACGTGCGTGAATTGCTCGTCGACTTTATGGAAACATCCAAACAAAAAAACATCGAAATCCAATTAGTAAAATACACTATTAAATAAGCAACATGGAAGAATCGTACAAACGACTGATTGACGGAAACAGGCTTTTCTCAATGACAAAAAAAATAGATGACCCGGAATATTTTAAAAAACTCTCCCTGGGTCAACGCCCCGATTACCTCTGGATCGGTTGCAGCGACAGCCGTGTGCCTGCCAACGAAGTCACCAACACCGAAAGTGGTGAAATGTTTGTACACCGCAACATTGCCAACCTGGTAGTGCATACAGATATGAACCTGCTCAGCGTGCTGGAATATGCACTTGTTCACCTGGGAGTAAAACACGTGATTGTATGCGGCCATTACGGTTGTGGAGGTGTACGCGCAGCTATGAGTAACGACCTGCACGGCTTTGTGGATAATTGGTTGCGCAACATTAAAGACGTGTACCATAAGCACGAGGCCGAATTACTTAAGATAACAGACAACGACAAACGCGCCGACCGGCTCACGGAATTAAATGTGATTGAACAAGTACGGAATCTGGCCAAAACCACTATTGTACAACAGGAGTGGAAAAAAAGAGAGGTGCATTTGCACGGTTGGGTGTACGGAATTAACAGTGGCCTCATCAACGACCTGAGTGTGATTCACGATGGTACAGAAGACATTGATCCGATTTACCGGTTTAAGATTTAAGATTGCAGATTGAAGATTTAGAAATTCGTAATAGCCACAGAGAGGGGTCCACAAAGTGCAGGGAACATTCTTGTTTAGCGGGTAGATTTGCTAAACCTTTTCCTTGCCTTTGTGACTCTGTGGCGCATGACTGTGCCTGAGCAGTGGTCGTATCTCATTTCAAAATTGAAAAATAACTGTACATTTGTGCCATGAAAACAGTTCTCATCACAGGAAGTACCAGTGGCATTGGTTTGGGTATAGCCACCGAATTCGCCAAAACAAAACAATACAACATTATTTTTAACGGACTGGAAACTAACGGTCCTGAAATTGCTGACGGTATCGCAAAAACCTACGGCATTGAAGTAATGTACAGCAATGCCAACATGCTGAAACCTGAAGAACTGCGAAAAATGGTAAGCGATGGCATTTCCAAATTCGGAAAAATAGATGTACTGATCAATAACGCTGGCATTCAACACGTATCTCCTATTGAAGATTTTCCGGATGACAAATGGAACGCGATTATTGGCATTAACCTGAGCTCTGCCTTTTATCTTTCAAAAGCCGTTTGGCCGGGGATGAAAGAACGTCAATTCGGTCGTATCATCAACATTGCTTCAGCGCATGGACTGGTGGCTTCCGAGTTTAAAAGCGCCTATGTGGCGAGTAAACATGGCATCGTGGGTTTCACTAAAACGCTGGGACTTGAAGGAGCTCCGTTCAATATCACCTGTAACGCCATTTGCCCGGGTTACGTAAAAACTCCTTTAGTGGAAAAACAAATTGCTGATCAGGCAAAGGCACATAACCTCAGCGAAAGCGAGGTAGTGAATAAAGTCATGTTATTGAAACAAGCGGTAAAAGAATTCGTGAGTGTGGAAACCCTTGGTCAAATGGCCTTATTGCTGGCATCAGAACAGTCCAATACTATTACCGGTACTGCCATTCCAATTGACGGTGGCTGGAATGCGCAATAAAAGAAATTTCTCTACCAGGGAAAAATGTGGATGTAGATAACGCGGGATAACTTAAAGTTTTTGATAGAAAACAGCGCAACCACCGCGGTGATACTGATACAAACCCACACCAGGGGCAATTGAGGAAATCCGAAATAACAAATTAAAAAAGTCACCAGGGCCTGAAATACGGCCAGACCGTAACTCACGTACATGGCTCCCAAAAAATAACCGGGCTCCCTGTCGAATTTATAATGACACACATCACATTCCTTCTTCATTTCCGGAATTTTTAAAGCCCCGTTACTTTTCTCAAAAACTTTGCCCTCGCCGCAATGCGGACATTTTTCAGTCAGTATGTTGAGGACTAAATTTCCTTTCCTGCTTATCTTTTTTGCTTCCATGGTAATTCAAAGGTAAGAATAGTCTTCTTTTTTTAGCGATACGAAACACGCTTTAAATGGTACAATTCGGACATTTTTATAATTTTACCAAATGAAAAACACCTTACCTGTTTACAGCATCCGTGATTTTAAAACTTTTTCGAAACCAAATTCATTCTATGTTAACAGGCTAAAACCGCATGTGCACGCGCATGGTTTTACCAACGCCCCTCACAAACACGATTTTTACTTTGTGGTACTTTTTACAAAAGGAAGCGGTACGCACGAAGTCGATTTTAAGACCTATTCCGTTAAAAAAGGAGCACTCTTTTTGTTGAAACCCGGACAAATGCACAGTTGGAAACTCTCGGAAGACTGCGATGGCTTTGTGTTCTTTCATACCCGCGATTTTTACGACGAGGCCTACACCCTTGGGAATCTGAAAAACTATCCGTTTTACGCTTCGTTCCAGAGTCCACCCCTACTCCAACTTAAGGAACCTTTACTGGCAAAGATTTTCGGTGTTCTCACGGAGATGCAGAAAGAATACAAGGGGAATGAAGTGCTTAAATTTCAGAAAATACATTCCCTGCTGAATCTCGTTTACATCGAACTCACCCGGAGTTACGATACAAAAATAAAGATGGACAAAGAAACCTATCTGGTTAAACTCCGGGCTTTTGAAGATCTGATCGACTCACACTTCCGGGAAATGAAGTATGCCGGAGAATATGCCAAATTAATGCACCTCAGTGAAAAACACCTCAACCGGATCTGCAACATTTGTTTTAATAAAACGAGTTCCGATCTCATTGCAGAACGCATCATCCTTGAGGCCAGAAGAATGCTGATCCAGTCAAAGCTCACCGTCTCAGAAGTCTCTCTGCAACTCGGTTACAACGACAATTCCTATTTTAATCGTTTTTTCAAAAAAAGAACCGGTCAAACACCCCTTGAATTCAGAAAAGCGCAAAGCACGTAAAGAAGTACCCGCATAAATCTTCTTTTATTTTACATATGTAAGATTTCAGCGCCATTTGTAATAATCAGGGCTGAATCCTGTTGTAAATTTGTATCGAAGTAATCGTTTTTCTTTTTTTTGGGTAAAGAAAAACAAGCCCTGCCGGAAACGGTGGGGCTTTCTCTTTTTAAAGAAAATGCGCGTTAACTCTTATTGAAGTGCTTTTCTCACGGCCGGAGCCACCACATCCCCAAACAACTCAATAGACTTAAGTACCTGCTTGTGTGGAACCAGGCCTACGCTCATTTGCGCTAGAAAACGTGTATTGCCAAACAATTCGTGTTCGTGGAGAATCTTATCAATAACCTCCTGCGGACTGCCCACGAGCAGAGCCCCTTTGGCCGAGCGGGAATAATCGAATTGCGCACGGGATAAAGGAGGCCAACCCCTTTCTTTGCCAATGCGGCTCATCACAGCGGCATACGGAGGGTAAAACTCATCCCCCGCCCTTTGAGAATCTTCCGCCACGTACACATGTGAATTAATCCCCAATTGGAGTTGGGACAAATCCTTACCCGCCTTTTTAGCCGTATCCCGGTACAAATTAATAAAAGGAACAAACTGCTCCGGTAAACCACCAATAATGGCTAAGGCCAGCGGAAGTCCCAGTTTAGCCGCTCTTACCGCAGAAGCGGGTGTGCCGCCCGCAGCCAGCCAGATGGGAAGTTTTTCGTTATAAGGTCTTGGATAGATCCCTAAATTCTGAAAAGAAGGTCTGAATTTTCCCTGCCAGGAAAGCACCTCGTGTTTATTGAGTTCGAGCAACAATTCCAGCTTTTCAGAAAACAGTTCGTCGTAGTCGTTCAGGTCGTAACCAAACAAAGGAAAGGACTCAATAAAAGAACCCCGTCCCGCCATGATCTCAGCGCGCCCATCAGAAAGCTGGTCGAGGGTAGCAAAATCCTGGAAAACACGTACCGGATCGTCTGAACTCAACACCGTAACAGCACTGGCCAGCTTAATCTTTTTGGTGAGCACGGCAGCAGCAGCCAATACTGTGGTGGGAGACGATACCGCATAGTCGGCGCGGTGATGTTCCCCAAGGCCAAACACATCCAGACCCAATTGATCTGCCAGTTGAATTTCTTCCAGCAGATTTTTAAAACGCTGGTTGGTGTGCATGACGAAGTCGCGCCCGGAGCCACCCTGAACATCCGCAAAAGTATATAATCCTAATTCCATAACTGTAGTCGTTCAATGAGCAACGAATTTCGTCTTTTTAGAAGAATAAGTAGGCGTACAATTCTTATTTAATCCTAAAAGCATTTGATTACCTTTGAGCGATGAAATTAAGACGTCCGAACAAAGCTCTGGAGCTACAGATTCAAACAGCTGTGAAAAAATTAGCCTGCCCGGTACATAACAAACAGGCCAAAATAAGAAATAACAGTTAAAAATAAGAAGTAGAAATAGAAGCCTGCTGTCCTTTCTTTAAAAAAGACGTTTAGAAAATTGGAGAAAGAATGCGAAAATACTTCATTTACAGAGACGAAAAGACCCGGGAAAGACTTGAACGGGAGCGCAAACGCGGAAAAAATCCCTCCGGGCCTGAACAGGCATAAATTCAGAAAATCCAGTAACAGTAAGGCTTTTGAGCCCATTAAAACCGCTGAAGAGTTCCATTTCCGGATTTAATAAACTATTGTTAATAATTAATTTGTTTAACATACAAACTAATTGTATATTTGCACTCCGAAATTAGTACGCTAATTCACCGGAATACCTCGAAAACAAAAAAAGCACTCATTAAAGATATAGTGCGGGATAGAGCAGGGGTAGCTCGTTGGGCTCATAACCCAAAGGTCGTTGGTTCGAATCCATCTCCCGCTACCAACAGAAGCCGCCAGCGTTTAGCTGGCGGTTTTTTTTTATTTTATACCTGAGCGTCAAGCTTGCTTGAAAGCGAAGGGATAAAATAAAAAAAATAGGACGCCGAAGAATGAGGCGGACGTACTTCTGTTGGATACGCCCTCCCCGGCTCACCGAACGAAGCGCAGCGTAGTGAGGTAATCCATCTCCCGCTACCAACAGAAGCCTCGATGAAAGTCGAAGCTTTTTTTATTTCCAGTAATGGAACATGTTTTGGACCAGTCTCAAAAGTTGTGGAGCAGGAAAAATAAACTGAATTTTAGGTTATTAATTTATGTTGCACGATCGCCTAAAAACTTTATGTACTTTTTCTTCGAATTCAAATTGCATTTGATTCATCCTGTCTTTCAAACTTATTTACCGCCCTCAACTTTGAATTTTGAATCAATTTGAAATGGCATTTAGATTCAAGGTTAGCCTTCCTAATCTTTGTCCGCCCCTACCTCCGGCTCCGACTTCTTTACAAAATTACCTTTGTCATCAAAAAGCAGATCAAACTCTTCTTTGCCCCGGCTCAGCTCGGCTTCGTACAGCACCTTTCTGTTTACATCAGTGATTTTAGCTGCTTCCGTTAATTTATAGCCTGCATAAGTTTTTGCGCAATACTCTTTTATAGACTTAGGAAGTGCGGAGGTCTTTATCTCTTGTTCAAGCTCCTTAAAATTAGCGTCGGCATCAAACACAGCGGAATATTCTTCTTTGTTCATTTTAAATTCAACCTCATAATCTGCCCCTTCTTTCTCCCATTTTTCAACCTTTGCATC
>CAZMHW010000193.1:0-6874 GCA_964566105.1 uncultured Akkermansia sp. | reverse complement strand
GATCATGGCTACGGCTGTGCCACAGACGCAAGCGGCAATGTCTATCTCGCAGGTAGTTCATCCACTTTCACAGGGACTTCAATTGCTACTTCAGGTTCACAACAAAGTACAAACGGTGGAGGGTTTGACGCTTTTTTAGCTAAATTCAATAGCAGCGGAGTTCGTCAGTGGGGAACTTATTGTGGCGGGAACGGTGATGATGCCGGTAAAGCTTGCTGTACGGATGCAAGTTCAAATGTTTATTTGGCTGGGGATGCTTCGTACTATGTTAATTTTGTAACAACAGGAGCATTTCAGACTGCATTCGGAGGAGGTACGGATGCGTTTCTTTCTAAATATAACAGTAGCGGTACAAGACAGTGGGGAACTTTATACGGTGGAAGTCAATACGATTATGGGTTTTCGTGTGTGGAGGATGGCTCGGGGAATGTTTATTTAGCGGGGACTGCCAGAAGCGCTGGTCTATCCTCAATGGGCGCCTTTCAAACTTCGCTGGGAGGTGCCGTTGGAGTTGATGATGGGTTTCTGGTTTGTTTTCGGGATTGCGCTTTTGGAACCCCCACTGTTACGGCTAACTCGCCGCTATGCACCTCCAATAATTTGAATTTGACCAGTGCTGTTACCTCGAGCGTAGCCGTAACTTATAGTTGGTCAGGACCCGCGGCATATACGTCTTCTTCACAAAACCCAAATATTACGAATGTGAACACAACGCGTTCTGGAAATTACTCTGTAACCGTGAGTGATGGCTTTGGCTGTTATCAGTCTGCCTCAGTGAGTGTTTATGTAGATCCAATACCTACAATATCTGCGGTATCTGCTACTATTTGTTCTGGAGAGTCTTATACTATCAGCCCTACAGGCGCTTATAATTATACAATTACCGGTGGATCTTTTGTTGTTTCTCCCGGAAGTACCACGTCTTATTCGATCCGGGGTACAAGTTTTTACGGATGCCCTGCATCTAATACCTTTGTATGCACAGTAACGGTAAAAACTTCGCCCAGCGTTAGTATTACTCCTTCCAGCACGGCTATTTGCAGTGGCGCAACGGTAACACTCACTGCCAGCGGCGCAAGCACCTATCTCTGGAATTCAGGTTCTACGGCCACATTTATAACTCCAAGTCCTTCGGGTACTACGTCAAGAACAGTTACGGGGACCGCAGCGAATGGCTGTACGGATGTTGCTGTGGCTACTATTACCGTGTTGCCCTTACCAAGTGTTACCATTACGCCCAGCAGCAGTGTCATTTGTTCCGGTAAAAGCACCACGCTCACGGCAAGCGGGGCGAGCACGTACACCTGGAATACGGGGTCTACAGCAACAGTGTATGCTATTACTCCTTCTGTGACGACTAATTATACGCTCACCGGCACGAGTGTCTCAGGTTGTACAGATAACGTTGTTCAGACCGTTTCCGTAAACGCCAGTCCCACAGTGAATATTTCTTCAACAGGAACTGTTATTTGTTCCGGCAAAACCACGACACTTAACGCAGGCGGCGCCAATACCTATACCTGGAGCGGCGGTTCTACTGCCACCGTTTATGCGGTCACACCTTCCGTCACAACTATATATACACTCACGGGAACAACAGCGGCTTCGGGTTGTACGGACAATGTCGTTCAAACGGTTTCCGTAAATGCCAGTCCAACAGTAGCTATTTCTTCTTCGGCAGGAACAGTGATCTGTTCCGGGAAAACTACCAGTCTTACCGCGAGCGGTGCCAGTACCTATACCTGGAACACAGGATCTACGGCGACCGTTTATGCAGTTACACCCTCTGTTACAACCTCCTATACACTCACCGGAACAACGGCGGCCTCGGGGTGTACCGACAACATTGTACAAACGGTTTCAGTAAATGTCAGTCCAACGGTAAGTATCGCAAACACCGGCACGGTGTTATGTTCAGGTAAAACAACCACTCTTACAGCAAGCGGCGCGGCCACCTATAGTTGGAATACCGGATCAACAGCTACTGTATATGCCGTCACTCCTTCCGTAACAACAGCTTATACTCTCACTGGAATAACGCCCACCTCAGGCTGCACGAATAGCGTTGTGCAAACCGTTTCCGTAAACGCCATCCCAGCCCTCACGATCTCTTCCACCGGAACTGTTATTTGTTCTGGTAAAAGTACTACCCTTACCGCCGGTGGAGCGAACAGTTATACCTGGAATACAGGCTCCACAGCAACGGTGTACGCAGTGACACCCTCCGTTACCACTAATTATACACTTACGGGAACCACCTCAGTTTCCGGGTGTACAAACACCAGTGTGCAAACGGTTTCGGTTAATCCAACTCCAACCGTTTCCATTTCTTCCACCGGAACAATTCTATGTTCAGGCAACACAAGTACGCTAACAGCGGCCGGGGCAAGTAGCTATAGCTGGAACACAGGATCAACAGCAACAGTGTATGCTGTCAGCCCTTCCGCGACGACGGTCTACACACTTACGGGGACAAGTTCAGGTTGCACGAACAGTGTTGTGCAAACGGTTTCGGTAAATCCCAACCCAACAGTGACTATTTCGTCTACAGGATCGGTTATTTGTTCCGGGAAAACAACGACACTTACAGCTTCCGGAGCAAGTACATATACCTGGAGTGGTGGACCTTCTACTGCGAGTTATACAGTTGGTCCGACAGCAACCACCCTTTATTCAGTGACCGGAACTTCGACCAATAATTGTACAGGAACGGCTGTTCAAAATGTATCAGTCAATGCTTTGCCGGTATTGAGCGTGTCACCCAGCAGTACAGTAATCTGTTCGGGAAAGGTAACCACACTTACGGCAAGTGGTGCGGTAAGTTATACCTGGAGCGGAGGCCCATCTAACGCGGTTTATGCTGCCACTCCTTCTGTCACTACTATTTATACAGTAACCGGCACGGGTGCAAATAATTGCACCAATACCGCCACTCAAAATATTCTGGTGAATGCTTCTCCTGCTTTAACCATTACACCAACAGCAACCCTCATCTGTGCAGCTGGTACAGTAACTTTAACTGCCTCGGGTGCCAATACTTACAGTTGGTCAGGCGGACCTTCAACAGCCGTGTACACAATAAGTCCATTAACGAGTACAAGCTATACACTTACAGGTACCAACACCGTTGGGAATTGTACGAGTACGGCCGTGCAAAATGTCTCAGTAGTTGCAGTCGTGGTGTTGACGATCTCGCCAAGTAGCACGGTTATTTGTACGGGAAATACAGCGACTCTTACCGCAATTGGTGCCGCCACTTATACCTGGACCGGCGGACCGCTTACCGGAACCTATGCCGTAAGTCCATTGACGAATACGAGTTATACAGTTACCGGAACAGCGGGAAGTTGCACGAACAGTGCAGTACGGAGTATTTCGGTAAACGCGTCCCCTGTTCTTACTATTACCCCTGCAGCGGCCATCACACTTTGTGCAGGGTCAACTACAACATTGAGTGCAAGCGGGGCCAATACCTATACCTGGACAGGTGGCCCGGCCACAGCGGGCTATACTGTAAACCCTACCAGTACAACCGTTTATACCGTAGTTGGAACTACCGCGGTTTCTGGCTGTACCAATTCAGCTGTTAAGAGTATTTCAGTCAATGCCTTGCCTGCGTTAACCATAACGCCCAGCTCTACAGTTATTTGCGCAGGGTCAACGGCAACGCTCACAGCGAGCGGAGCGACTTCTTATACCTGGGCGGGGGGACCGGCTGCTGCGGTGCGCACCGTAAATCCTCTGGCGTCTGCAAATTATACAGTTACAGGAACCAACGCCACAACGGGTTGCTCGAACACGGCTGTCCAGAGTGTTTCTGTAAATCCATTACCCTTGGTAACAATTGTACCGGGAGCAACGGCCATTTGTGCCGGCAATTCAACTACCCTGACAGCTGCCGGAGCTACGAGTTATAGCTGGACGGGAGGGCCGGGTACAGCAAGTTATTCTATGAGCCCTCTGAGTACAACCGGGTTTACGGTAACAGGTGTTTTATCCGGATGTACCAACACAGCGGTGGCAACGGTAACGGTCAATCAAATTCCAACGATCACAGTAAACAATGGTTTTATTTGTACCGGCGGAACCACCACACTTACTGCCGGAGGTGCCAGCACGTATTCCTGGAGTACGGGCGCGAGCACTTCGAGCATTGCGGTATCACCTTCAACAAATACAAGTTATACGGTTACGGGAACAGATGTGAACAATTGTGTCAACACGGCTACGACTTCGGTGAATGTAGCCTCCCTGTTAAACGTAAACATTGTTCCAACGTCCACAGCCATTTGTGTTGGTAATGCTGCTACGCTCACCGCGAACGGAGCCAGTACCTTTACCTGGAATAATGCCTCCACGAGTTCAAGTATCGTAGTAAGCCCTACGCTAAGTACAACCTATTCTGTCATAGGCGCTTCAGGTGCCGGTTGTAGCAATACGGCTGTTCAGTTCATAACGGTAAACCCTTTGCCGACATTAAGTATTAGTGGAGGAACCTTTATTTGTGCTGGTTCTCCCAATGTATTAACCGCGGGTGGAGCTGCCACATACACCTGGAGTACAGGGGCGAACCTTCCTGTGATAACCGTATCACCTTCCATTACTACAGTATATACGGTTTCCGGAACCAATGCTTTTAACTGCAGCAATAGTTCTACTTTCCAGGTGTTGACAACGCCGGTTGTAACACCGGCAATTTGCCTTGTGACTGTGGATAGTGCAAGTATCAATAACGAAATATACTGGGAGAAGACTTCATACCCGCAGGCAGATACTTTTATTGTGTTGAGAAATACCTCCGGAAGTAGTTATACCCCTATAGCACGTATTCCGAAAACCGCTTACAGCAGCTATGTAGACACGAATCGCAGTGTAGGTTTGTTTAATGGAAATCCGAATTTTACTTCCTACAAGTATAAATTGCAATTTGTAGACAGTTGTGGGACTTTAAGTCCGATGAGTCCTTATCACGAATCGGTATTTATACAAGACAATCAAACAGGTAACTTTACCTGGAATTATTATTTTATTGAAGGAGTGGGGCCGGTGCAAACAGTAAGTTATATTTTGTGGAGGGAAAACGTACTGACGGGGATAACCACTACTGTTGGCGGGACAGCGGGGACTGCCTTCACTGATCCACAATACTCAAGTTTGGCTTTGACGGGAAATGTAAAATGGTATGTAAGTACTGCAGGGTTTAGTTGCAATCCAAGTTTGAGGGAGGCAGGCGTAACAAATACTACTGCAAACAAAACAAAGACTAAGAGTAACAATACAAACGAAAGGCAGTTTCCAGTTGGTACAGGAATTAGGGAGAATAAAATAAAAATGACCGACATAAAGATTTATCCTAACCCTGCGGAAAACAGATTAAGAATTGAATTGGGAAGCACTTATGTTAACGTTAAAATAAACCTGACTGATCTTTCAGGAAGGATAGTGTTTGAAGAGAATGTAAATGGTTTGGATTATGAAATAAATACAGAAAATATTAAGAATGGTGTGTATTTTGTAAAAGTACTTGATAGCAAAGGTTTAGTTAAAATTCAAAAAATAATAGTTCAACACCAGTAAGGTTAATTATTTTGCGTACTCATCATTATATCTTTTTAGTCTTTATATTATCTATTTCGGTAGCTCATTCTCAGCGGGGTGATTTTTTTACACAAAATTATTTGCCAAAAGACTATGAAGCATCAGCCAATAATTTTGGTGTTACTCAAAACAGTGATGGGCTTATTTTTATTGCAAATGATAATGGTGTTCTGATCTATGATGGCATAACCTGGGACATCTGCAAACGAAATGACGAGATTACGATTATGTCTATTGGTAAAACATCGGCCGGTGAAATTGTTGCCGGGACAATTGATGGTGATATTGCCTTAATTTCTAAGCACAAGTCTGGTAGATTCAAGTATGTTTCATTACTCGATAAAATTTCTCCGGAAAAACGCCCAAAAGAAGCAATAAGACAAATAACAACAGTTGGTGAGAGTACTTATTTTCTCTCTAGTGACAAATTAATTGAATATAAAAATTCGAAACTTGTTGTTTATGAACCCCTAAACAGTTTTCACTCAAGATTACTTGTAATGGGAAAACACATATTCATTAGTGATATCCAGAATCATTTAAGCGTTTTACAAGAAGGTAAACTAGAGCCAATTGAAAATACTAACCTTTTGTCGAATGAGAAATTCTTTTTCTGCTACAAACTAAATTCTTTCAACTTTGCAATTGGTTTTAGAAATCTTGGAATATACATTGCTGTGTATGATTCAATTCATCCAACAAAAACAAAATTCTTAAAGAAAAACAGTTTTTGTGATAATGAATTTGCACTTTCTGAAATAAACAATGGTTGTTTATTAAACAATGGTAATTATATCGTAACAACCAATAAAAATGGAGCTTTCGAGCTGGATACCTCCCTGAAAATTGTTAGCAGATTTGATTCTAAAAATGGAATTTATGATAATAACATAAAATCAGCATTTCAAGATAAGAATGGAAATTTGTGGCTGGCTTTGTATTATGGAGTTACGTTTGTTGAAATTAATTCAAGTTTAACCAATTATACGCGCAGCAATGGAATTACGGGCCTTGTACAAAGTGCTAGCTATTTTGATAATAAATTATTTATAGCGACAGATAAAGGAGTTCAATACTACGACAGCCTGGAGGAAAAGTTTAAGATCTTTAGGGATTTTAATAAACAATCGTGGTTTCTGCTTTCCTTTCAGGATAAATTGTTCTTTGGTACAGCAAAGGGTTTGTTTGTTTACGTGGATGGTAGGATAATTCAGCTCAGTGAAAATAATACCTTTTCCATATTAAGTGACCCCTATCGCCCGGAGTTGATATATGC
>CAZMHW010000192.1:0-6880 GCA_964566105.1 uncultured Akkermansia sp. | reverse complement strand
ATCTATTAATAGAACAGGCAAAGTCAATTGATGAAGTTAATAAGTTATATATTGAAAAATCAAACGAATATTTACTAGAGTACAACCGAATAATTAGACAAATGCAATTAGAAATCCTTGCTAGAAGGCGAAAATTAAGTAAGGAAGAAGAAAAAGCCGACCGAGATTTCTATGATTTTCAAATTACCTTTTCAAAGTATTTCGGAAAGCAAAACCTAAACGAAAAATTAGTTCTCGAGCTAAAGGTTTCCTTTCATGAGGAATTGCAACTATTTATTACTAGAGAGCTAAAAAAAGACCCTTTCTATAATATTGTCGATCAATTTGTATTTAATTCATCTAAAGCTCTTGATGATCTGCGCAATGTAAGAAACAACTTAATCTATCAGATTAATACCATACAAGCTAATTTAGAACGACTTTATAAGAAAATGTACGATGAGAAGATTGATTTGGAGAATATTCCAGAAGATTTTATTATTGAGTATTATCCACAATTGAAACGTTCCTAATCTCAAATAGAATTTGTACACGGAATTATAAGATAGTTAATTATGATAAATTTCTGGAACTGGTATACTGAACTTTTCACTAAAGGAGATGGTACTATTTTAGCAGCTACCTCTGCGACGATAGCCGCTGCTACATTCATTCTTAATTTTATCATAAAACAATTGTTTAAAAGTGATATTGTTGTCGAGCTTTTAAAATCGTTTGTATTGTTGTTTTTCAGATTTTGGTATATTGCTCTGATTGTTATTTCAGGGCTAGTAATATTTAACGAAACGGCTGGTCTTTTAGGAAATTACTTTTCCGTTAGATTTGTTTCAATTTTAATTGTTGTCTTATTTATTTTCGACGGGATTGCCTCTTTAATCCAATCAAGGATTAACAATAACAAATCCCCAAGTATTACAATTTATGGTTGCTTCTCAATAAACGATAATAAAAGTATAACTGTCGATACAACAGCAGAAGAGCTAAATCAAAAAATTAAGTCGGTTATAAATTCTGTGTCTGAACATTATAGTTATCGAAGTAATTTCGTTGAAATTCATTTCAAGGAATTTCCGAAAATCGTCCCCCTCTTTCTTGGATATACTAAACTCAACGATAAAATAAAAGGTAGTGTTTACAAGGGACAAAATGTTTCGAGCCTACATTTTATAAGAAATAAAGTAGAGAGTAAATTAACCGTGACCATATATTACAATGAGAAGAATCTCGCTAACCCAGACCCAATTCAGGCAGCAGAAAAATTCCTTAATAATCTTGCGTTCTCCTCCAATCTCAATAATATTCAAATTGTAGAATTAAGTGTAAAAATTTACCTCTTTTTATTTAGCCTTTCTCATTTGGACATTTTACTTGATCGAAAAGAATATGATAAGGTACATTATACCTTGGATAGTTGTGATAAATTGGTCTTGGAAATAAAAAACGACTTAGCCAAAATCTCAAAAGATTACGAAGAACAAGTGCAACAATTTCTAACATTTTGGATGAGTACTTTTGAGAGATACCGTTCCTTGGCATTTCTTGAGCAGAAAGAGTTTAGTGCAGCAATAAAGCACATCTTTAACGCTATTTCTTTAAATCCGCATTTCCCATATGAATCTTATGAAATATTAATGCCAAATTACTCGAAAAGATATGGAATAGAATTGCTCCCGTCTTTAAACGGCGCACAAGAGTTTTTAGAATTTTCCAGTTCCGAACAACTTGAAAATTTAAGAGTAGTGGAGGAGTTAAGCTCTCAAGTGAAGTTTAAAGACGCAACATATCATTATCAGATTGTACACGAATTAATGAGAAGAGGTGATAAGGTGGAAACCGTTAAGTTAATTGAAGATGAGTTGAGTAAACTGGATTCAAAACAGCCATTTATACTAGTTACTAAAAGTGAAATTTTAAAACACTTGGAAAAAGGTTCTGAAAAAATCAACGAAATTTATCTTGAGAGGTTTGATGAATGCATCAGGAATCTCAAGGAAGCACTGATTCTCGATCCTAATTTTATTTTGATTCATACAAAATTGGCTACTTTGCTTTTCTTAAATGGTATTCATTTCAGCAATGACACAATAATTGATGAAGCGGTTAACGAATATAAAAAGGGATTACATTTTATGACACAATTGGGCTTTCGGATGACAATTAGAGAAACTTAATTATTTCTTAGTTTTTCTTTTTTTTGATGTTCTATCCATAGCAAGAAATTAAGTCGATACATAATTTTAAAACTCTCAATGAACTTTGGTATTAAGTCTGTAAACTTTGCCTCGCTATCCCATTTGACGGTTAAAAAGCCTAATGTGCTGCAATGCCCGTATTCGATTTGGTTTAAAAAATAGTTCCTGGTTAGTTTATAAATGTTACCCCTTTGTTTAAATAAATGTGGGTATTTTTTCCTTTGTTCAGTAGTTGGTTTATGTTGTTCCTTGAAACTAAAATCCCCCATATCCTGAAGTTGAGCAAGTAAAAGCCAAAATTCATCTTTCATTGAGCTAATGTTATTGGGGTTTTCAATTCGAGTTATAATGTAAAAATCTCTAAATAGGCCAAACGTTATTGACATATTTGATTCATTTGTATTAAAACCTATTTTCGGAATAATATCTTCAAAAGAGGTTTGGTAAATATCAGCACTTTCTTTCATATCACATTCCCTAGCAGCAATCTTTATTATTATTTTCAGTTGGTCGCAAAAAATGACAAAAGATTTTTTTGCCGCTTCAATGTTATATTCAGGATTATTAAGTGTACTACTATCTCTGTAATAGTTCCTCTTAGCTAACTCAAATTCCTTAGTATCTAATTTATATTTTTTTAATGTTTCTTTCATACTTAATAATGAAATTTAGAAAGCGAAATTACAAATTATCAAGATGAGTAAAATTAAAGCCATTAATCTTTAGTTTTATTTGAATCGCATTCACTCCCTGATACAATGAATTATTTAATGTCCTTTTAAACCTTTCAATTACCTGTTTAGGAACTTTGTAACCGAAATAAATGCCTGTTAGGCAATCTTTGTTGAAAATTTTCGCACCCCTTACATTACTGAGTATACGCCATTCATTCTCCTGACTCCAGGCCTGACGCTTAGTTAAAAGTGCCTTTGGAATTTCGTTAGCATTATTTACTTCTGGAAATACATCTGTATAGGTAACCGCAGCTAATTTCTCAAGAAATTGTTGATCTTTATTAAAATCAAATTCAAGGCACACGCCAGAGTGATTTTCAGCGTAATGTGACCACATCATTTCATTTAAAGGATTTGTCGTAAAACAACAAACACTCCAACCTCCATCATTAAAAATCATGTTATAAAATGAGTTAAACCATTGTTCATCTTTTATAACGGGCAGAACAGTATTAAATATTGTATCTATAGTTTTATCTTTAAATTCAGGTAATTTAGCCTTTAGATCATTTAGAACGTCTATGGTTGAGCTACGTAGAATTGACATCAAATAAGTGTCGGATAGCGCATATTTGCAGTCAAAAGGGTCATTAAGTTCGTTTTGATGCGAAAACCACAGACTACCGTTTTCAAGAAGGTTAAAGAGGTAAGGATTAATTTTGTGGAATTTGTAAATTTTCTGAGGTTTTTCTGTAGCTGCCATTATGCAAATTAATCAATTTAAAACATACTTCTAATTTCTCTTTCGCTGTTTATTCATCTGTTTCAGGATGTTATCAAAGGCTTTTGCTAATATGTACCATGCTTCATTCTTAAAATCAGCTTCGGTCATAGGCTTAATTTTAGTTGTTTTTACAACCTTTTTTCGACGTTTAATTGTTTTCTTTGGATGTTGCATTTCAGCTTGCCGTTTTTTCTTCTCTTCGGTTTTCTTATTTGCCTCATAAAGATCAAGAGTCGTGTCATATTTTAACTTATGCTCGGCATTTGAAAGAACTTCATTAGCAAAGCTAATTTGGATAAATTTATTGTGTGCATCCGGGTCGTCATATATATCAGGATGGAACGTTTTGGATAGTCCCCGATAACTTGATTTAATCAATTCCTTCGTGGCGTTACGGTCAAGGCATAATATCCTATATAATGAAGGTTCCATAAACTTCTTAAAATCCGATTCTTTCATATGTAATTTTCACTTTTTTTGGCAATTACCTTGCCAAAATCATTACCGGAAGTTTTGTCAGGTTCTCGTTTTTAGCTGAACCTGAGCTAACTTGGAATAACCTTAATGAATCATACAGACGAAGGAGTTTGGAGTACGGAAAATGAGTACGGAAATGTGTTAAAACGCCTTAAAAAGTGGCATTTTGCAGGTTTGGAAGCTTTGTAAACACTTATAGCAGGTGTGGTCAGAAGGGGTTCGAATCCCCCCCTGACCGCAACAAAGTACAAGCAACCCCGCGAAAGCGGGGTTTTTTGTTTTAGCAAGAGAAGAAAACTTGTTTTCGATAGTGATGCGGAAAACAAAAAGTGCCTGGAGGGTTGCTTTATTTTGGTGCTAGCCCTAACCCTTGGATCAGTGAACGAAGCGAGCTAATCCCGTCCTACAATCAAGAGAAAGATTTTTCCAGACAAGTGATTGACTCGCCTTGCAGTGCACTCGCGTAGGTCTCTCAAAAGACTGAGTTAATGGAAGTTGGGAAATTACATCCCAATAACTACTCGGATCTGATCTGCATGTAATCTATCTCATGGTGTTTTATGAAAAAAAGTAAGCTTTAGTTTTTTACTACTTTTTCTGTTTTTATTAGTCTTCCATTTTCCGAGATCAAGATAAAATAAATTCCATTGTCAAAAGCACTTAAGTTTACCTTCCAATTTAATGTTGCCGAATTAAAAGTGGAAATTACTTGACCTAATGAACTATATACTTCAATCATGCATTCCTTAATTTGCGGAGGGAGTTGAATTTTTATTTCTCCTGAAGTGGGATTTGGAAAAATAAGCACTTCCTCTGAAATATTTTTGTTGGCGGTAACTCCTTCACATTTATCGACGTACTGAGTCGTTATTTGATCGTTAATGCAAAGGTCCTGACTAATAGCCGTTACCGTGTAAACTGTGGTTATTGTGGGACTTACAATAATTTGGAAAAGGTTAGAACCGGTGCTCCATGAAAAGGATGATGCAGTTCCATTCACCGTTAGGGTAGTTGTTTCACCGCTGCACAAGATGTTTTGAAGTAATGTCACTGTAAGCGTTGGCAGAGGTTTAACTTCAATTGTACTGCTCACTGATCCTACGCAGTTATTTCCGTCCGTTCCTGAAACGGAATAAAGAGTAGTGCTTAGTGGACTCGTCCATAATACATTCGAATTCGATCCCGTACTCCATGTGTAGCTACTTGCGCCTGATGCGGTTTGTGTAATAGAGGAGCCAGAACAAACTGTTCCTGTGCCACTCACCGTCAAAACCGGAAGTGGGTTTACTGAGATTGCCTGTGTCGTCGTATTTTGGCAGCCCGTTAAAGAATTTGTACCTGTTACTGAATAGACTGCGCTGCTGCCCGGGTAGAAGGCTACCCCGTTTGTTACACTATTAGACCACGCATAGTAGTCCGCACCACTTCCGCTCAGAACTATCATACTCCCAAAACAAATTGTATCCTGAGAAGCATTGACGCTAATGTTCGGCAGGCTATTTACCGTTATAGTACTTGTAGCACCGGTTGAGGAGACACAACCATTGGCACCGGTGCCAATTACTGTATAGGAAGTAGTAACGGAAGGATTCACAATGGACGAGCCACCGGAATAACTGTATGTTAGAGCCCCACTTGGAACTATCGTGAACGAATTACCGATACAAATACTACCACTATTAACGTTGATGATAGGTAAGTTGTTTACTGTTACAGTACTTGTTGTATTGCCTGTGGAAACGCATCCATTGGCCCCGGTACCAATAACGGTGTAGGTTGTTGTTGTTGAAGGACTGACAATAGAGGAGCCGCCAGAATAGCTGTAGGTTAAGGCGCCGGTAGGAACTAGGGTGAATGAACTACCACTACAAATACTACCACTATTAACACTAACGTTTGGCAGGGGATTCACTGTAACATTACTAATAGCGGGGATAGCATTTATACATCCTTCAATACTTTGTCCCATCACCGTGTAGGAGGTTGTGGAAGCCGGAGTGACTAAAGCACTGCCACCCGAATACGTATAGTTTAGCGCGCCTGAAGGAACTATAGAATAAGAACTTCCTGCGCAAATGCTACCACTGTTTACACTAATCGTTGGTAGCGCTACTACTGTCAGGTTACTTATGGCAGTATTGGAACTTACACATCCCGCAGAACTGGTGCCGATAACACTGTAGGAAGAAGTAGTGCTGGGGCTGACAATGGCCGTTCCGCCGGAATATGAGTATGAGTATGCACCACTAGGTATCAGTGTGAAAGCAGAGCCGGAACAAATACTGCCACTATTTACCGATACTATTGGTAAGGGATTGACTGTGATTTGAGCAATTGCCGGGGAAGTTGCTTCACAACCTATGGAGCTCGTGCCGCTTACACTGTATGAACTGTTAACACTAGGGCTAACCACTGAAGAGCCTCCTGAATAGGAGTAGGTGCTTGCACCCGACGCATTTAACGTAAACGATTCACCGGTGCAGATAGTACCACTGGTTACAGAGATGCTTGGGGTAGCATAAACAGTTACATTGCTTACAGCTGAATTAAAACTAGTGCAACCCAGAGAGCTTGTTCCAATTACACTATAGGAGGTACTTATAGTAGGACTTACAATTGCCGTCACGCCAGAATACGTGTAGGAAACCGCCCCAGTTGGTGATAATGTAAACGAAGATCCACTGCAGATACTACCGCTGTTAACGGAAATGGTTGGACTCAATTGAACTGTGACATCACTTACGGCCGCATTG
>CAZMHW010000191.1:1552-6883 GCA_964566105.1 uncultured Akkermansia sp. | reverse complement strand
CTCCTACTCTGTCGCAATCAAGGAAAAGAGTGTCGAAAAAAAATAGTCTATGTTAGTTTTTGCAAACTGCTTAGTTTCTGATTTTACCCAAAATAGTTTAACTTCATACCGAGAGTACTAGACATAGTCTTGGTTGATGTTAACCACGTTAGTAAACAACACTCAAAGAAAAAAAATTTAAAGCTTAAGCACTATGCATATCCCCTCCGACAAAGAAATTTTTAGTTCACGTATTTTAAATTCACCCATTGAGGCCGTTTACCGTGCTTTTGCAGAACCCTTGCATTTAAAGAACTGGTGGGGGCCCGAAGGTTTTACGAACACCATTCACGAGTTTGATCTAAAGCCCGGAGGCAAATGGATTCTGACCATGCACGGACCTGAAAAGGGCAATTACGAAAACGCTTCTGTTTTTAAGGTGGTTGAACCATTGAAATTGATCTCCTGGAAAAGGACTTCCAAACCCTTATTTGATATGGAAGTGGGTTTTAAAAAACTGGGAGAAACCGAAACAGAAATCTCTTTCCTGATGATTTTTGATACTGTGGAGGATTGTAAAAAAATTAAAGATTTTGCCGGACCTAAAAACGAAGAGAATTTTGACAGGTTAGAAAGAGAACTGGTTAACATCAGCAAACCTGTCTGAATTTATAGTCCAGCCCAATACTATTCGTAGCTTTGTGACACCAGGATTTTCAACTAGCCTTGTATGTATAGCTTCATCGCCAACATAAACATCATTGGAATTAATCCCTTTGTATTTGTACCGGAAGACATCCTGCATCAGATTTTTAAGGATTCGGGCAAAACAAAAGGACACATTCCCATAAAAGGACTTATTAATAAAAAGCCTTATAAGCAGACCCTTGTAAAGTATAAGGGAGAATGGAGACTTTACGTGAATACCAGCATGCTAAAAGATTCACCCAAACGTATTGGCGAACGCGTTGACGTGACCTTATCTTTTGATCCCGAAAGTCGGGAGATAGCGATGCCGGAGGGCTTACTAAAAGCCTTGCAAAAAAACAAAAAAGCCGGCCAGATCTTTGATGGTTTAACTCCCTCACTGAAGTTAGAAATAGTACGGTACATTGCCCGATTAAAAACAGAAGAAGTCCGGAAGAAGAACATTAAAAAGGCCATGTTGTTTTTGTTAGGAAAAGAACGCTTTATAGGCAGAGATAGACCCTAAATTAATCACACCTTAAAAATAGTTGCCGTGGGTAAAGTGAGTTAACCTTCAACGTAGGCGATGTGACACAATTTTAACACCCCAACCACGTTACTTAAGGGCTGAGAATCCCTGAGATTATACTCCTTGTATTTTTATTTCCTGCCATGGCTTTGTCGCAGCAAAGTGATGGGTATGGACTTAACCTGCCAAAGTTTTACCAGGAGAAAATTCATTTTGGCTTTTCCATTGCAGCAAATCAAACAGACTTTCGTATTAATCCTGTTCCCAATTCACTTTTGCCGGATACAGTGATCGGGGATTCCCGTTACCGTGTTAAAACAGTATACTCCAAACCCTCCGGAGGATTTGCCATTGGCCTGGTGGCAGACAAACGTATTTCGGAGTACATTCGGATACGACTTACCCCTAACATTAGTTTTGGAACGCGAAAGATCCAATACACACTGGCTAGTAGGTACCGGGATAGTTTAAAGATTTTTGAAAAAACGGTTGAATCCGTTTTCCTTATTTTTCCACTGGAAGCTAAAATTCAAAGCAAACGCCAGGGCAATTTTTCGGCCTATGTGATTGGCGGGGGAGGTTACACGTTAGACCTTTCCGCCCGCAAAAAAGCCGGTGGTGGCTCCGGTGCCGGTCCAAATCAGCTGGACGATAATGTAAAAGTAACACGGGACGATTATTTTTACAGTGCAGGCGCCGGCACGGACTTCTACCTGAAATACTTCAAGCTGGGTGTCGAACTAAAACTCCTCATAGGCACTAAAAATCTACTAAAAAAAGAAAACAGCGTTTTTACCAACAGCATCGATAAGATTCGTTCCCGTATAGTGGTGTTCAGTATTACCTTCGAAGGTTCCTGATCTTTAAGGTTGTATTTTGAAGCCCATTGAAGCGTTAAACAAAAACCTGAAAATAAATTTGCGTAGTTAAATAACTACATATATATTTGTAGTCAAATAACTACACAATGAATTTACGACGCGATGTTTTTCAGGCCATAGCCGACCCTACCCGCAGAGCCATCCTGCTTCTGGTGGCCTCTCAATCTATGACCGCAGGTGCCATAGCTGCAAACTTTGACACAGCCCGTCCCACTGTTTCCAAACACCTGCAAATACTTACCGAATGTGAGTTACTTGGACAAACACAAAACGGCAGGGAAATCCATTACCACCTAAACGCAAAAAAAATGAAAGAAGTCGCCAATTTTATTGAACCGTTCCGTAGAATGTGGGACGACCGCTTTAATAAGCTTGAAAGTATTATGAAAAAACACAAACACTAACCCTTAACAAGACCAAAATGGAATTAAAAACAAAAGTTCATGCCGAAGACGGTAAACAGGAATTGTACATTACAAGAGAATTTGATCTGCCCCTGGAACTCTTATTCAGAGCTTATGTGGAAGCCGACATTGTTGAACAATGGATGGGCACCAAAGTCATTAAGCTTGAAAACAAAAAGCACGGTGGTTATCAGTTTGAAACAACGGATCCTAAGGGAAATATTCATCACTTTAACGGTACCATACATGACTTTATTCCAAACAAAAAAATTACCCGCACATTTGAAATGGAGAACACTCCTTTTCCTGTGCAACTGGAGTACCTTGAATTTGAAAAACTTGGAGAAGAACGGAGTAAACTCGTGATGCAGGTAGTTTATAAATCGGTAGCTGTGCGCGACCAATTATTGCAGATGCCATTTGCCCAAGGTATCAACATGGCGCATAAACGCCTGGAAGAATTTGTAACTCATTTAAAATAAAAAAACATGACAAAAAGAAACAAGATCATTTATTGGATTGCCACTGTGTGGCTTGCCCTGGGTATGACATCCACGGGCATTGTGCAATTGATGCAAATAAAAGAAGAAGCGGAGATGATGCGTCATTTAGGTTACCCACTCTACTTCTTAACACTCATTGGCATCTGGAAATTACTGGGTGTAGTGGCCATTCTCGTCCCAAAATTTCCTTTACTCAAAGAGTGGGCTTATGCCGGTTTTATGTTTACCATGACAGGCGCACTCTTCTCTCACCTGGCGGTTGGAGATGCTGCGAAAGAGTATTTTGGGCCAACACTTTTAATAGTGCTTACGGCGGTTTCCTGGTATTTCAGGCCGGTAGAAAGAAAGATCACTTCCTGAAAGATGAAGCGCTAATTTAAAATTCATAACTTTATTCTCAACCATTAATTGAATACTATGAATCCAAAAGTAGACTGGTACTTTACCAAAAACAAAGCCTGGCAGGAAGAAATAGAAACCATGAGGGAAATTGCCTTGAGTTGTGGTTTGACAGAAGAACTCAAATGGGGCTGCCCTTGCTACACCCACGAAGGGAACAACATTGTGTTAATACACACCTTTAAAGCTTATTGCGCCTTTTTATTTTTTAAAGGTGCTTTACTAAAAGACCCGAATGGTATTCTTATTCAACAGACAGAAAATGTGCAGGCTGCCCGCCAGATAAGGTTTACAAAGCTTGAGGAAATAACAAAACGAAAGCGCATTCTTAAAGCATACATCCAGGAAGCTATTCAGGTGGAAAAAGCAGGTTTGAAAGTAACTCTAAAAAAAACTAAAGAATTTGAAGTTCCGGAAGAGTTTCAAAACAAATTAAATGAACTGCCAGGACTAAAAACCGCCTTTAAAGCGTTGACCCCAGGTAGGCAAAGGGGCTACCTACTCTATTTCTCTTCGGCAAAACAGGCCAAAACACGGGAAGCCAGGATTGAAAAGTACATTCCACAGATCTTCAACGGTAAAGGATTAGACGATTAATACCACAAACCATGACTAAAAATAAAGCGAAACTATCTGTGCAGGAAACAGATGAATTACTCAGAACACTAAAAAACCGTTTTGAAAAAAACAGCAAGCGTCATAAGAATGTGGAATGGGCAAAAGTGCAAACTAAACTTTTGACTTCTCCTGAAAAATTATGGTCACTGAACGAAATGGAAAAAACCGGCGGTGAACCGGATGTGGTTGGTTTGGACCAAAAAACCGGAGAGTTTCTTTTTTACGATTGTTCGGCGGAAAGTCCCCGGGAACGCAGAAGCCTGTGTTATGACCGTGAAGCGCTGGATTCACGTAAAGAAAACAAACCCAAGAACAGCGCTGTAGCTATGGCGGAGAGTATGGGCATAGAGCTACTTACAGAAGAAGAATACCGGGAACTCCAGACGCTCGGAGAATTTGACACCAAGACCTCAAGCTGGGTAAAAACACCCTCCCACATCCGGGATCTGAATGGAGCCATTTTTTGCGACCGTCGTTACAATACAGTTTTTATGTATCACAATGGCGCCGAGTCTTATTATGCAGCACGTGGATTTCGCGGATCATTGAAGGTGTGAATATAAGCTCTCCCTTTTATCGGGAGATTTTCTTAAATTTACACTAGCTGAATCACGCCCATGAGAAATCTGATCTCCATCCTTCTAATTTTAATAAGCAGCTTAGTATTTTCGCAAACAAAACCCCATGCTGTAAAAATAGACCTGGAGGTATCTCCCTTGTATGAAAAAATAAGCCTGAAGTATTCTTCGGCAGGAAATTCTCCCACACTTTACACAGCAAAGATTGTAGACGATCAGAATAATATTCTTAAAGTTCATGAATCTGCCGTCTCTGGAAATCTTTTCATAACCACTATTCCTATTCTCGATCTCCCGCCCGGTAATTACACCTGTATTGTCTATAAAGGAAAAGAAGAAGCGTATAACAAGCCTTTTTTTAAAGACGCTATTCTTGCAGAGCCTCAGCACGAACCTCTCATAAAACACTAAAGTATGAGAACATTCCTATGTTTAAGTATGGTACTGTTTTTTGTGGGTCTTTTTTCCTGTAAAAAGATCGGGAACGGGATATTACAGGGAACAGTATATGAAACCGGAACAGAGTTGCCAATACAAGGAACTACAATTATTTTGAAAAGCTGGCGAGACAAGTGTAGCAGTTGTCCATATATGTATGATAGTGTTCATACCGATAGTGAAGGGAAATTTAAACTCTATTTTAAGAGTAAAATCAATTGGAGGTATGAATTGTACTACAGGGACGACACTCATTTTGGTGGTGGCGGAAGTGCAGTGTCACAAAAAAAAGAAAACCACATTCTACATCTCGAT